>JBKJOI010000370.1:0-10638 GCA_046595695.1 Haliangiales bacterium
CCGCCGCCGGGCAGGTACAGGGCCTCGGCGCCGCCGCCGTCGGCGTAGATGTGCGTCGACAGGATGCCGCGCGGCTTGCCACCCTCGGGTTGCTCGTCGGCCGCGATGACCACCGCGCCGGCGCCGTCACCGAAGAGCACGCAGGTGTTGCGGTCGTTCCAGTCGATGATCCGGGTCAGGATCTCGACGCCTATCACGAGCACCTTCTTGAACTGCCCGGCGCGCACGAACGAGTCGGCGATCGACATGCCATAGACGAAGCCCGCGCACGCCGCCGACAGATCGAACGCCGGGCAGCCGCCGCCGGCGCCCAGCTTCTGCTGGACGAACACCGCGGTCGACGGCATGGGCATGTCGGGCGTGACGGTGCCGAGGATGATGCAGTCGATCTCCGTGGCCTTCACGCCCGCCATCTCGAGCGCGTTGCGCGCCGCCTCGGTGGCGAGGTCGCTCGTGGCCAGCTTGGGATCGAGCACGCGGCGCTCGCTGATGCCGGTGCGCTCGACGATCCACGCGTCGGTGGTGTCGACCAGCTTCTCGAGATCCGCGTTCGACAGGACCTTGGGCGGCAATGCCCGACCCGTGCCGACGATACGACTCCTCTTCATTTCCAGCCTCTCCTGAGCCCGTATGCTCGCAGCGCGATCCAGGCGGTCACGCGGCCGTATCGTCTTCGCGCTCGGGCGCACTTTCGCCGGCGGCGTGCCGCGCGAACTCGGCGGCCACGCGCTGGGTGAGGCGGCCGTTCACGAACCGGTCGGCCTGGAAGATGGCGTTCTCGAGCGCGCGCGCCGGCGAGCCACCGTGGCAGATCACGACCACGCCGTCCACGCCCAGGAGCGGGGCGCCGCCGGTCTCGGCGTAGTCGACCTTGCGCTTGAGCGCGCGCAGCGCCGGCGCGGCCAGCACCGCGGCGAGCTTGGCGCGCCGCGACGAGAGGAAGGCTTCCTTGAGGAAGGCCATGAGCGCGCCGGCGACGCCCTCGGAGGTCTTCAGCACGATGTTGCCGGTGAAGCCGTCGGTGGCGACGACGTCGACCTTGCCGGAGAAGATGTCCCGGCCCTCGACGTAGCCGAGGTACTCGAAGATCGCGCCCGGGCCGCTGCCCCACTCGCGCAGGATCGCCGAGGCCGCGCGCGTGAGCTCGGTGCCCTTGCCCTCCTCGGTGCCGTTCGCGAGCAGGCCGACGCGCGGCCGGGCGCGGCCGTGCACGACCTGCGCGTAGACCGCGCCCAAAATGCCGAACTGCGCCAGCACCTCGGGCTTGACCTCGACGTTGGCGCCCATGTCGCAGAGCACGCACGGCCCCGACAAGGTCGGGAACGTGGTCACGATGCCGGGGCGATCGACGTGCGGCAGACGCTTGAGCACGAACAGCCCCGACGCCAGCATGGCGCCCGAGTTGCCCGCCGAGACCACCGCGTCGGCCTCGCCCGCCTTCACCAGATCGAAGGCGACACGCATGGACGAGTCCTTCTTGCCGCGCACCGCTTGCGCGGGCGCGTCGTCCATGGTGATGACTTGCGTGGTCGGCCGGATGGTGAGGCGCCGATGCCCGGAGAGCCCGAGCGCGGCGAGACCCGCGCGCAGGCGCGCCTCGTCACCGCAGAGGATCAGGGAGAGATCGGCAGCGTCCGCGCGTTCGTCGCGCAATGCCGCGACGACGGCGGCCAGTTCCACGTCGGGCGCTCGATCCCCGCCCATCGCGTCGATGGCGATGCGGGCCATGGCGTGGGTGCCGGCGGGAGAAAAACTACTCCGCCGCCTTTTCCTCGCTCTTGCCCGCGGTCACGGCGCGACCGTTGTAGTGGCCGCACTCCATGCACACGCGGTGCGACGCCTTGGGCGCCTGACAATTGGGGCAACGCTGCACGCTCGGGACCTTCACCGATGCCATCCACTGCGCCCGACGCGAATCCCGACGAGCCGACGACTGCCTACGCTTCTGAACCGCCATGTTACGAGTCCTTCCTGCCTTTTCGAAAGAGAGCGAAAAGCTTGCTGCTACGTGGTTCTACAGCTTGATGTCCCGCAGCGCCGCCCAGCGGTCGGGTTTGACCTCGGGCTCGTCCACTTCGGGGGGGCAACTGCAGGGCCCCTCATTGAGCTCGTGGCCACAGCGCGCGCACAGACCCTTGCAGTCGTGGCGGCACAGCGGCGCGTAAGGTAGCGCGAGGATGATCTGCTCGCGCAGCGTGGGCTCGAGGTCGACCGCCTCGTCGACGTAGCTCGCGACCTCGGCCTCGCCGGGCAGCATCTCGCGCTCGGGTGTCTTGCCGTCCTCGTTGTCGCGGCCGAGAGCCGCGGGCACGAAGGTGAGGTCGAAGGGCGCGAAGATGCGCGTGGTCGCGGGACCGGTGCAGCGCGCGCACATGGCGGTGAGCGTGCCGCCGAGCTTGCCGTGCGCGATGACGTCGCGCTCGGTCAGGAACAGGCTCATCTCGACGTTCAGCCCGGCCGGCTGCCACGCGAGCGGCTCGTCGGCCACCGTGGCCTTGGCCCAGTCGTCGGTCAACGCGATCGTCCGATGCCATCCCTCGGGGGGGATGTCACGCAGCGCAACCACAAAGGGGCTCGCTTCACCGACTCGTCGACGTGGGGATGCCATGGCTGCCGTGTAAAGAACGCGTACTATAAAGACCGCGGCCCGGCTGTCAAGTCAGAAGCTGGTGAAGAACTGGCAATGATTACGCGTTGGTACGGCCAGAGATCGACCCGATCGTCCGACCGCCGTCGGTCCGGTTTGTCGATCGGGTTGTCAGGGCCTACTTGGCGAGCCCGGCCAGCGCCCCGCCACCGACGAACAGCAGCGAGGTCAGATCCTCGTCCGTGAAGCGCAGCGCCGCTCCCGCGAAGAAATCGAGGCCGAAGTCCCAGGTGTCCTCGTTGTTGCCCGCGATGGTGTCGCCGTTTACGTCCAACGCCTTGTGCTCCTTGAGGAAATCGTCCACGCCGCCGTACACGTAGAGGTAGCGGAAGAAGCGGTAGGCGAGCGCGACCTTCGCGCGCGGGACGTCGGAGTAGCGGAAGTCGAACAGGTCCAGCGAGATGGTCAGGTTGTCGTTCAAGAAGTGCGCGTCGACGCCCGCGCCGCCGGTCGACTCCTTGATGCCGAGGCGCAAGCTGAGCCAGTCGTAGCGCTTGCCGAGCTGGAAGCTGAAGCGGTAGCCGTAGTCGACCGAGTACTGGCGGTCCCAGCTGTCGGTCGCCGCGTCGTACTCGAGGTGCTCGCTGATGTCGCCCTTGGGGTCGCCAACAATCTCGACCAGGTAGAACTTGTCCTGGCGGGTGTGCAGCTCGATCGACAGGTAGTTGCGCACGTTGCGGGCGATGAAGTTGTACTCGCCACGCATGCCCACGATGGTCTGCAGCCCGAACAGCGAGCTGGTGAAGCCCTTGGCGTCGGTGGTGATGTCGGCGATGTTGTCGGCGATGGTCGGATCGTTGACCAGGCGGCCGAGCGTGCCCTGATCGCCGTCGATCTTCTTGGTGATCGACGCCGAGCTCTGCGCGGTCTCCTCGATGGCGACCAGCGTCTGGTCCAGGCGCTCGAGCTTCTCCTTCACCAGGGCGCTGGTGTCGCCGAGCTCCTTGCGCGCCTCGACGAGCAGCAGGCGCGCCTCGCCGCTCGCCGACTCCAGGTTGTCGAAGATCTTGTCGACCCGGTCGTCGGCGTTGCCGGTGACCTTGCGCACGTCGGCGACGATGCCCGAGATGTTGCCGAGCGCGACGTCGGCCTTCTTGAGGATGCTGGTGATCAGCTCGGAGTCCTCGGCGATGGTCTTGTCGAGATTGTCGGCCATGCGTGTGACCGGGCCGGCGACGATCTTGCGCACGTCGGCGACCAGGCCCTGGATCTCGATCAGCGCCGCGTCGACGCGCGGCAGGGTCTCGCCTACCGAGCGCATGATCTCGTCGGTGGTGGTGGCCTCGACCACCAGCGTGATCTCCTGCCCCGGCTCGAGCAGGTGGTTCTTCTTCACCGTCCCATCGGCGGTCACCATCTCGGGTGAGCCGGGATCGAGCTCCAGGTAGAACTCGCCCAGCAAGGACGACGACTTCTTGAAGATGATCGCGTTCTCCCAGATCTCGGTGCCGCGGCGGATGCGCACGGTGACCCGCGCCATGCGGCCCTCGAGCTTGCGATCGATGATCTCGCCGATCGTGAGGCCGGCGATGACCACGCGCGACTTGGACGCCAGGCCCTGGGCGTCCTTGAAGCGCGCCCACAGCGTGTAGCCGCCGTCGCCGGAGGCGCGCTCGCCGATCTGCTTCCACATGGAGAAGCCGAAGATCGCCACGATCAGCGTCAAGATGCCGACCTTCAGACCGGCGCCCAAGCTCTTCAAGACGTCACCCCCACCTGCGCCGCGGCCACCCCCGAGGTGGTGATGAAGCGGCGCACGTAATCGATCTCGGTGCGGCGGATCTCGTCGGGCGTGCCGGCGAACTCGATCACGCCCTCGTTCAACATCGCGATGCGGTCGGCGACCCGGAACACCGACGCCATGTCGTGCGAGATCACGATCGACGTCACCTTGAACTTCTCTGCAGCGGTCATGATCATGTTGTCGACGTTCTCGGTGGCCAGCGGATCGAGGCCGGTGGTCGGCTCGTCGTAGAGGATGATCTCGGGCTCGAGCACGAGCGCGCGCGCCAGGCCGACGCGCTTGCGCATGCCGCCGGAGAGCTCGCCGGGGAACTTCTTGTCGGCGTCCTCGAGGCCCAGCGCGGTCAGGCGGTTCATCACGATGTCGCGGATCTCCGCCTTGGACTTCTTGGTGTGCTCGACGAGCGGGAACGCGCAGTTCTCCTCGACGGTCAGCGAATCGAACAGCGCGGCCATCTGGAACACCATACCGAACTTCCGGCGGAACGGCGCGAGCTCGGCCGGTTTGAGCGAGTGCACGTCGGTGCCGTCGACCCAGACCTTGCCGCCCGAGGGCTTGAGCAGCGCGATCACATGCTTGATGAGCACACTCTTGCCCTGGCCGGAGCCGCCGATGATCACGTTCACGACGCCGCGCTGGACGTCGAGATCGACGCCGCGCAGCACCTCGGGCGCGCCCGGCGCGAAGCGCTTGCGCAGGCCACGGATGCGCACGTGCCAGTGCTCGTCCTTGACGCTCGGATCGCCGGGCGTTACCTCGGCGACCGGGATCGCGTCGCTCACAGCGGCTCCGCCATGATGGTCAGCAGGATATCGGAGAGGAAGTAATCGAGCGCGATGATGGTCACCGAGCCGATCACGACAGCGCGCGTGGTCGCGAGGCCCACGCCGCGCCCGCCGCCCGAGGCGTTGTAGCCCTGGTAGCAGCCGATGAGCACGATCACGAGGCCGAAGACCGCGCTCTTGATCATGCCCTGGGCCAGGTGGTTCGGGTCGACGTAGAAGCGGAAGTTCTCGACGAACGAGCCGTGATCCACGTTCATGATCAGCACCGCGACCACGTACGCACCGGCCATGCCGAGCAGGAAGAACAGGAGCTCCAGGATCGGCGTGATGAGCAGCCCGGCGACCAGCCGGGGCACGATGAGGAACTGGATCGGCGACACGGCCATGGTCTCGAGCGCGTCGATCTGCTCGGTGATGCGCATGGTGCCGAGCTCGGTGGCGATGCCCGAGCCGACGCGGCCGGCGATCATGAGCGCGGTCAGCACCGGCGCCAGCTCGACGGCGAGCGAGACGCCCACGGCGCTGCCGGCGAAGCTCTCCGCCTTGAGGATGCGGAACGCGTTCACCGACTGCAGCGCCATGACCATGCCGGTGAAGGTGCCGACCAGCGAGATGATCGGCAGCGAGCCGATGCCGTGGTACTCCATCGCGTCGATGAAGAGGCGCCCGCGCCAGGGCCGGCGGAACAGCCAGAAGATGCTCTGCCCGAGCAGGGTCATGTGCTCGCCGATGACCGAGACGAACTTGAGTAGCGGCTCGAACGCGACGCCGAGCGCGCCCAGGACGAGGGTGATTGCGGCGCGCGCGCGCGTGGGCGCGGCCGGCGCGGGCGGCGGCGCGGACGGCGCGGGGGCCAAGGTGGTCGGCTGCTCGGCGACGGGCTTCACGTTCACGGGATCTTCCGGTAGACCCGCGGCACGCGCTTCGACACGCCGCAGGTGATTTCGTATTCGATGAGGCCGGCGCGCTGGGCCAGCTCGGACGCCGAGATGCGCTCGTCGCCCTGGGCGCCGAGCAGGACGACCTCGTCGCCGACCGCGACCTGATCGCCGAGCGCGGTCACGTCGGCCATGACCATGTCCATGCACACGCTGCCCAGGACCGCACAGCGGACGCCGCGCACCAGCACGTGCGCCGGCGTGGTGCCGGGCAGGTTGACGCGGCGTGGGTAGCCGTCGGCGTAGCCCATGGGCACGGTCGCGACGTGGGTGCGCGCGCTGGCGCGGAAGTGCCCGCCGTAGGAGACCGCGTCGCCGGGATCGATGAAGCGGAGCTGCACGATCCCCGAGACCAGGCGCATCGCCGGCTCGAGGCCGAGCGCGCCGGCGAAGCCGCTGCCACCGCCGTAGAGCACGAGCCCGGGGCGGATGGCGTCCTGGCGAGCGGCGGCGAAGCGGACCGCGCCGGCGGAGTTGGCGGTGTGGAGCACGCGAGGTCTGATGCCGCTTCGGGCCAGAACCGCGAGCGCCGCGTGGAAGCGCTCGAGCTGCGCGGCCGTGGTCGCCTCGCCGCCGGCGACGTCGTCGGCGCAGGCCAGGTGCGTCATGACCCCGACCACGTCGACGTGAGCGGCGGCGCCGGCGAGCGCGAGCGCGAGCGCGCGCAGCTCCTCGGGACGCACGCCCAGGCGCGCCATGCCGGTGTCGACCTTGACGTGCACGCGGGCGCGCTCGCCGCGCACCTGGGCGGCGCGCGCGAACTGCTCGACGTCCTGGGGCTCGGCGATGACCGGGGTCAGATCGTGGGCCAGGACGTCCAGGTGGGCGTGGGTGTAGACCGCGCCCATGACCAGGATCATGCCGCCCACGCCGGCGCGCCGCAGCTCGAGACCCTCCTCGAGCAGGGAGACGGCCAGCCCGGCCACCCCGCCCCGCTCGACCAGCGCGCGCGCCACCGGCACCGCCCCGTGCCCGTAGGCGTCTGCCTTCACCACGCCGAGGATGCCGACGTCCGAGCCGACGTGGGCCTGGAGGCGGCGCGCGTTGGCGGCGATCGCCTCGAGATCGATCTCGGCGCGCGTCGGCCGGCCGTACCAGAGGGCCGGGGCACTCCCGGGGCGAAGCATCGGCTCGATTAACCGTTGGGTGGGCAGCACTGTCAAGGTAACGATGCGGAGGGATGGGGCTATTTCAGCCGTCTGCGCGCACCGGCGTCGAGCGCGCGGAGCCATGGAGCACGGCGGGATCGAGGGTCGGCGTCGGACTCAGGAAACCCCTGCCTGCGCCGCCGGGCTCTCGACTTTCTGTCACGCCGCCTTCGCGGGCTCGGTCATCGCGACCAGTCGGCGCGTCACGATGAGGGCGCGGCCGCGCGGCACGATGAGACCCTTGCGGGCCAGCGAGTTGAAGGTGCGGCTGATCGTCTCGCGGCACGAGCCAACCATGTTGGCGAGATCCTGCTGCGTGGGGCGGCGGCGGATCACCAGGCCCTCGGGCGAGTCGCCGCCCTCTTCGCGGGCGAGGACGATGAGCTTGCGGATCAGCCGCTCGGACACGTCGCAGAGGGCTAGCTCGGCGATGGTCTCGTCGGCGCGCCGCAGGCGGCGCGCCATCTCGCCGAGCAGGCGCAGCGCGGTCTGCGGGCAGGCCGCGATGTGGCGCTCGAGATCCTCGCGCGAGAGCGCGAGCACCGTCGTGGGATCGATCGCAACCACGTTGGCGGAGCGCGACTGGCCGTCGAACAGGGACATCTCGCCGAAGATGTCGGAGGGCCGCATGACCGAGAGCGTGACCTCGCGGCCGCTGTCGCCGAAGACCACGATCTTCACGCGGCCGGCCATGATGACGTAGAGGGCATCGCCGGGCTCGTCCTGATTCAGGATCGGGCTGCCGCCGAGTACCCGCCGCAGCGTCACGCGACGCGCCAGATCCTCGATCACCGCCGTTGGCAGGTCCTGGAAGACGGCGACCTTGGCGAGTGTGACCCGGATTCGGGCCTGCTCGTCCTGCTGGAGCGCGAGCGGAGCGTTCGTGGTGACCGGGCGGGGAAGAGCACTCAGTGTCATCGTCATATCCTTTTGAAGAACTCGAGCCGCTACTGAGCAAGCGGGATGCCATAGATCACAGGTGGACTTAAAGTCTCGGAAATCCTTCCGTTAAATTTCCGACGGGGTGGGATGTGTAGCCACTCATTCACGGCCCTGCACCACAACACCGACGCACATGTCGCGGTCTTCAGCCGGTTGTGTCCCACTTTCGTCAGTGCTAGCTTCCCGCCGGTGAAGGCCCACCACAGCGACTCACCAGCGGGTGAGATCCCGCGCATCGAGATCTCGGTGAACGGCGAGACGAAGCGCATATCGGCCGGTTCGACCGTCGGTGAGCTGCTTGCGTTGCTCGGCATCGATCGGGCGCGAGTCGCCGTGGAACGCAACCAGGACGTGGTCACGAAGAAGAGCTACGACCAGGTCGTGATCGCGGCGGGCGACCGCCTCGAGATCGTGTCCTTCGTCGGTGGAGGCTAGCGAATGGCGACGAGTGAGACACGTGACACACGTGACACACGTGACACGAGACAACCGGGTCCCGAGCGAGACACCAGTGACACATGGACGCTGGCCGGGCGCGTCTTCACCTCGCGCCTGATCGTCGGCACCGGCAAGTACAAGGACAACGACGAAGCACGCGATGCGATCGTTCGTTCGGGCGCCGAGATGGTCACCGTGGCACTGCGGCGTGTCGAATTGGCACCGGGAAAGCCGTCCGTGCTCGATGCGATCCCCAAAGGCATCGCATTGCTACCGAACACCGCGGGCTGCTACACCGCCGACGAGGCGGTGCGCACGTGCCGGCTGGCGCGCGAGCTGGGCATGGCCGAGTTCGTCAAGCTCGAGGTGATCGGCGATCCCAGGACGCTGTTCCCCGACAACGAGCAGACGATCGCGGCCGCGAAGCTGCTGGTCGCCGAGGGCTTCACGGTGCTGCCCTACTGCACCGACGATCCGATCACCTGCAAGAAGCTCGAGGACGCCGGCTGCGTCGCGGTCATGCCGCTGGCCGCGCCGATCGGCTCGGGCCTGGGGATCCGCAACCCGCACAACATCCGGCTCATCCTCGAGTCAGTGAAGGTGCCGGTGATCGTGGACGCCGGCGTGGGCACTGCGTCCGACGCGGCGGTGGCCATGGAGCTCGGCTGTGCCGCGGTGCTCATGAACACCGGCATCGCCGCGGCCCGGCGGCCCGTGCTCATGGCCGAGGCGATGCGGAACGGCGTGCTCGCCGGGCGCCAGGCCTTCCTGGCCGGCCGCATGCCGCGCAAGTCGTACGCGAACGCCTCGTCTCCCGAGGCGGGTCTGATCGAATAGCGCGTGACCTCCGTCAGCGAGCGCCTCTACCTCATCACGGATCGGCGCGTCTGCGGCGGGACGGAAGGGCTGGTCGCGCGCCTGTCAGCGGCGCTGCGCGGCGCACCGCGCGGCAGCGTGATCGTCCAGCTGCGTGAGAAGGACCTCGAGACCGGCGCGCTCATCGCGCTCGGCCTGCGCATCCGCGCCCTGTGCACCGAGTCGGGCGCGCGGCTGCTGGTCAACCGCCGCGCCGACGTCGCGCGGGCGATCAGCGCCGAGGGCGTCCACCTTCCGGACGTGGGCGGCGACGTGGCGGCGGCGCGCGCGGCGCTGGGTGGCAACGGCCTGATCGCGGCCTCGACGCACACGCCCGGGCGCGCCGCGACGCAGAGCATGGCGGGCGCGGACCTGATCGTGCTCGGCCCCATGTGGGAGACGCTCTCGAAGGCCGGCCCGGGCGCGCCCGCGCCGCTCGGCCCCGAGTCGCTGAGCGAGGCGGCCAGCCTGATGTCGGGGCCGACGCGGCTGTTCGCGCTCGGCGGTGTCGACACCGCGGCGCGCGCGCGCGAGGCCATCCGGGCCGGCGCGCACGGCGTCGCGGCCATCCGTGGGGTGCTCGCGGTCGACGATCCCGGGGCGGCGGCGGCGGCGCTGGTCGCCGCGGTCGAGGAGACGCGTGGCTGGTAGCCGTCTGGGGCGCGCGTGGGCGCGCGGGCGCGGGCCGGCCGGGTGGACCGCGGGTGTGGTCGGCGTGCTGGTCGCGGTCTACGCGGCGCTGCGCCTGTTTCTTTTCGACGTCATCCGCTTCACGCCCGCGGCCGAGGACATGTGGCCCAACCTGGGCGCGGGCGCGCTGGTGGTGGTGAACCGGCGCGCGACGCCCGAGCGCGGCGACGTGGTGGTGCTGATCAAGAAGGAAGGCGGCTTCATGCTGAGCCGCGTGGTCGCGGTGCCGGGCGACCACGTCGCGTTCGTCGACTCGCGCCCGTACGTGGACGGCGTGAAGGTCGAATGGCTCGCGGTCGGACGCTCGACCATCGCCGGGCGCCGGCACCTGGTGCACCGCGAGACCCTGGGCACGCGCAGCTACCTGGTGCTCGACGACG
Source organism: Haliangiales bacterium (assembly GCA_046595695.1). Classification (GTDB taxonomy): domain Bacteria; phylum Myxococcota_A; class Polyangia; order Haliangiales; family SHYZ01; genus JBKJOI01. The sequence continues at coordinate 10,568 of JBKJOI010000370.1, forward strand.
AGAACCGCCGCATGGAGGCGCTGTTCTCCCGGCCGATCACCGGCTACTGGGTGCTCGAGGACAACCGCGAG
>JBKJOI010000376.1:0-6379 GCA_046595695.1 Haliangiales bacterium
CACGCCCGGCGTCCGCTTCCGCGCGGTCGACTGGCTCTTGACCAACTTCCACCTGCCCAGCTCCACGCTGCTCATGCTGGCCTGCGCGTTCGCCGGCCAGGCGCGCGTACTGGCCGCCTACCGCGAGGCGATCGCCGAGCGCTACCGCTTCTTCAGCTACGGCGACGCGATGCTGCTCGAGAAGGACCCCGCCGCATGAGTACTCCCGAGTTCTCCTTCCGCGTCGTCGCCCGGAAGGGCAAGGCGCGCGCGGGCGTCATCAGCACGCCGCGCGGCGACATCGAGACGCCCATCTTCATGCCCGTGGGCACCGCCGGCACGGTCAAGGGCCTCACGGTCGACGAGCTGATGGCGCCGCCGCTCGACGCGCGCATCATCCTGGGCAACACCTACCACCTGTCCCTGCGCCCGGGCACCGAGGTGGTCGGCGCGCACGGCGGCCTGCACAAGATGATGGCCTGGCCGCGGCCCATCCTCACCGACTCGGGCGGCTTCCAGGTGTTCTCGCTTGCCGCGCTGGGCAAGATCGACGACGACGGCGTCACCTTCCGCTCGCACATCGACGGCGCCAAGCTGCGGCTCACGCCCGAGACGTCGATCGGGATCCAGGCCACGCTCGGCTCCGACATCGCCATGGCGTTCGACGAATGTCCCGCCGGCGACGCGCCGCGCGCGGTGGTCGAGGCCGCGCTACGCCGCACCACGGCCTGGGCCGCGCGCTGCCTGGCGGCGCCGCGGGCGCCCGGACAGGCGCTCTTCGGTATCGTCCAGGGCGGCACCGACCTCGAGCTCCGCCGCCGTCACCTGGGCGAGATCGCCGCGCTGGACTTCGACGGCATCGCCCTCGGCGGCCTGTCAGTGGGCGAGGCGCCCGCCGAAATGTACAAGGTTCTCGATGAGATCGCTCACGAGCTGCCGGCCGACAAGCCGCGCTACCTGATGGGCGTCGGCACACCCGACGATCTCCGCCACGCCATCGCCTCGGGCGTCGACATGTTCGACTGCGTGATGCCGACGCGCAATGCGCGCAACGGATCGCTGTTCACCTCGCAGGGCAAGATCGTGATCTCCAACGCGAAACACCGCATGGACACCGGTCCGCTCGATCCCGAGTGTCCGTGCGACGCTTGCACGCGCTATTCGCGAGCTTACCTTCGCCACCTGTTCATGGCGCAGGAGCTGCTCTACATGCGTCTGGCGACGCTCCACAACCTCACGTATTACCTGCGACTCGTGCGCGCCTTGCGTGCGGAGATCATGGCGAAATAGCTGGGATCACGGCTTGACGCCACCGGACCCCGGTGGTACGACACCGCGTCTTTCGAAGCACAGCCAATTTTTGAGGATTCGCTCTCTTGAACCAACTGCAACTCGTTCTCGGCACTCTCCTTCAACAGCAGCCCGCGGCGGCTGCTGGTGGTGGTGATGCGGCGGCGCCTCCGGGCGGTTGCGCTGGAGGTGGTGGAATGCAATCGATCGTGATGATGGCGCTGATGTTCGGTGTCTTCTACTTCTTGCTGATCCGTCCGCAGCAGAAGAAGGCCAAGGAGCACGCCAAGATGCTCGACGCGCTCAAGACCGGTGACAAGGTCATCACGCGCGGCGGCATGATTGGCAAGGTCTCCGGCGTGAAGGACAACATCCTGGTCCTCGAGGTCCAGGAGAAGGTACGCATCAGCGTGCTCAAGAGCTACGTCGAGGGCAAGCTGCAGGAGGGTGCGGCATCGTCCGCGACCTCGAGCGGCAAGCCCGAGACCTTCGAATCCAAGAACTAGCGCCCGCAAGGTCACTCCATGGATCGTTCGCTTCGCTGGAAGACTCTCAGTCTGCTCGGGCTCGTTGTCCTGAGCATCCTCTACCTTGTGCCATCGGCGGGCGTGAAGACGCCGCCGTGGTTCGACAAGGTGTTCTCGAACAAGGTGCAGCTCGGCCTCGACTTGCAGGGCGGCCTGCACATCGTCTATGGCGTCGATCTCGATCGCGTCGTCGACGACAAGGCGGGCGAGATCAAGCGCGACTTCGACGACCGCCTCGCCGAGCAGAAGGTCGCGGCCAAGGTGCAGACGCCGCGCTCGCCCATCGGCTCGGTGTTCGTCGTGCTCGAGAACTCCGCCGACAAGGCCAAGATCGACGACAAGTTCCTCGCCGACTACAGCTCCGTGCTCGATCGCGTGGGCTGCCCGGCCACGCTCGACGGCGCTGACCGCGCGGTGTGTCTGCGAGTCTCGTCCGACTACGCCGAAGCCATCCAGGACTCGGCGCTCGAGCAGGCCATCAAGACGATCAAGGACCGCGTCGACCGCTTCGGCATCGCCGAGGCGTCGATCGTTCGCAAGGGCTTCGACATCATCGTCGAGCTGCCCGGCGTCGACAAGGCGGGCATCGAGCGCCTCAAGCGCATCGTCGACCGCACCGCGCTGCTCGAGTTCAAGATCGTGCAGGACGCGCACCCGTTCTCGAGCAAGCTGGCCGCGCAGGTCCGTCAGGACCCCAAGGCGCTCGAGAACGGCATCGCCGCCGACGTCGACACCTGGCCGCACGAGAAGGAGGGGAACTTCACCGACCCCTACATCTTCGCGAAGGACAAGACCATGTCGCTCGCGCTGGCCGAGGCCGAGGCCGCCCACTGCGCCGACGAGAAGAACAAGCAGCCCGACGGCTTCTACAAGTGCACGCTCACCGGTCGCCAGATCCTGGAGAGCTACCTCGCCGGTCTGCCGCCCGAGCTGGCGGTGCCGTCGGATCTCCAGATCAGCTTCGAGAAGGTGACGTCGGCCGCCGTCACGGTGCAGACCAACACCGAGCAGGTGTGGCGCAGCTACCTGCTGAACCGTAGCGCCCAGCTCACCGGCACCGGCGTCGCGCAGGCCGACGTGACCTGGGATCCGACGTCCAACCGCCCCGAGGTGCTCATCACCTTCAACCGCAAGGGCGCGCGCGACTTCGGCGATCTCACCACCCGCAACGTCGGCAAGAAGATGGCCATCATCCTCGACGAGGAAGTGTCCTCGGCGCCGGTGATCCAGGGCGCCATCACGCAGGGCAAGTCGACCATCACCATGGGCGGCACCGATCCCGCGCGCATCCAGAAGGAAGCGCAGGACCTCGTCAACGTGCTGCGCACCGGCGCGCTACCGGCGCCGCTCCGGCAGGAGTCGGAGTCGCAGATCGGCGCCACGCTCGGCCAGGACGCCATCGACCGCGCCCAGCTGTCGATGATCGTCGGCGCGGCCATCGTGATCCTGATGATGCTGTACTTCTACCGGGTGTCGGGCGTGCTCGCGAACGTCGCGATGCTGCTGAACGTCCTGTTCCAGCTGTCCATCCTCGCCATGTTCCAGGCGACCCTGACGCTGCCCGGCATCGCCGGCGTGGTGCTCACGATCGGCATGGCCGTGGACTCGAACATCATCATCTACGAGCGCATCCGCGAGGAACTCAAGTCGGGCAAGACGGTCAAGGGTGCCGTCGACGCTGGCTTCGGCCGCGCCTTCTGGACCGTGTTCGACGCGCACGTGACCAACTTCGTGGCCGGCTTCGTGCTCCTCGAGTACGGCACCGGTCCCATCCGCGGCTTCGCGGTCATGCTGCTCATCGGCGTCGTCGTGAATCTGTTCACGTCGACCTGGGTGACGCGGCTCTTCTTCGAACACTGGCTCAACCGGCGTCGTAACTCGACGGCGCCGCTGTCCATCTGAGGCATCGGTCCATGGCTCTCGTATTTCGCGAGTTGGTGCAGCCGGGTACGAACTTCGAGTTCGTAGGTCGGCGGCGTCTATTTTTCACGATCTCGATCATCCTCACCTTGATCTCGCTCGCCATGTTGCCGATCAACGCGGCGACGCGCGGGTCGATGCTCAACTGGTCGATCGACTTCAAGGGCGGCACCGAGGTCGTCGTCACCTTCGACAAGCCGGTGCAGTCGGGGGATATCCGCAAGTCCCTCGAGGAGAGCGGCTACAAGAACGTCGAGGTCACGACCTATGGCGTCAAGGAAGCGGGCAAGACCAAGGACGGCTACCTGGTTCGCCTCGCCCAGTTCGGCGCGGTGGACAAGGCCAAGGGCGGCAAGTTCGCCGACGACTTCGCGGCCAAGTACAAGGACCGCGAGCTCACCAAGGCCACCTTCTCGGGTGACACCTTCTACGTCACCAGCCTGAAGCCGTTCACGGCCTCGGAGCTCGAGACCGAGCTCGCGGCCGCGGGCTGGGAGATGAAACCCTGGAGCGAGGAACAGCAGAAGAGCTTCGACGCGCCGCGGAAGGGCGCCTCCGAGTACGTCTACCGCGTGCCGGTGTTCGGCATCGAGCGTGGCATCGAAGACACGCTCGAGAAGAAGCTGAGCAGCCCGGTCAAGATCGAGCAGGTCGACGGCGTGGGCGCCAAGGCCGGCGCGGACCTGCGCAACGACGCCATCAAGTCGCTGCTCTACGCGATCGCGATGATCATGCTCTACATCGCGTTCCGCTTCGACTTCCGCTATGGCCCGGGCACGGTCGCCGCGCTGCTCCACGACGCCATCATGGTGATCGGCGTCTTCGCGATCACCTGGACGGAGTTCTCGCTCACCACGGTTGCCGCGGTGCTCACGGTCATCGGTTACTCCATGAACGATACGGTCGTCGTCTTCGACCGCATCCGTGAGAACGAAGCCAAGCTCAAGGACAAGCGGCTCGACCGGATCATCAACATCTCGATCAACGAGACGCTGTCACGCACCGTGCTCACCTCGCTCACCACCATGTCGGTGACGCTGGCGATGAACTTCCTCGGCACCGGCCTGGTGAAGAACTTCGCCTTCGCGATGAACATCGGCATCGTCGTCGGCACCTACTCGTCGATTTTCATCGCCGCGCCGGTGCTGCTGTGGCTCGACGAGCACTACTACTCGAAGCGCCCCGCCTCCTCGCGCCGCCGCATCATCTCCGCCGACAAGACCGAAGCCGAGGCTTAGTCAGTCGGCGCTGCGGCGCCGATGGACCAGCCAGCGCGTCATCACCGGAACGCCCCGCGCCTGCGCCCCGAACGCCGAGGGTCGTGAGGCCGAGCGGGCTGTCGAGGGCCGCGTAGGCCTGGGTGAGCGGTGTGAGCACGGCACCTGCCGAGGCGGTGCCGACCCGTGACCAGCCCCTCCGTAAATGATCCGGGCTTTACCCGCTGCACGGCGCTCGGCCAGGAGAGCAAGGCGAACGTCTCCCGGCGCGGAATGTACCTCCGGCGCTGTCAGACCTTCAGCGTAGCGTGACCTGGTGCATCGCCCCTGGACGCTCAAGCCGATCGACGCGCACGCCAGCGCGCGCCTCACCCGCGAGCTCGGGGTCCACGACGCGACCGCGCGCTGCCTGGTCGGGCGCGGCATCGCGACTCCGGAGCACGCCGCCTCGTTCCTGAAGCCGCGCCTGGCCGATCTACGCAGCCCGGGTGGTGACGGCGGCATCGCCGGCTTCGATCGTGCGACCGAGCGGCTTGCCGCCGCGCTGGCGGCCGGCGAGCGCATCGGCATCTTCGGCGACTACGACGTGGACGGTGTCACGACCACGGCGCTGCTCACGATCTACCTGCGCGCCGTCGGGGCCGACGTCGCGCCCCGGGTCGCGCGCCGCGACGCCGGCTACGGCTTCACCGAGGGCGACGCGCTGTGGTTCGTCGAGCGTGGCTGCCGGCTCATCGTCACCTGCGACTGCGGCACCAGCGACCTGCCGGCCATCCTGGTGGCGCGCGCGCGCGGCGTCGACGTCATGGTCCTCGATCACCACCAGGTCCCCGAGGGCCGGATCGAGGATCACCCGGCGCACACCCTGCTCAACCCGCACCGCGCCGACTCGCGCTACCCGTTCCGCGGCTTCGCCTCGGTGGGGCTGGCGTTCATGCTGGCGGCGGCCCTGCGCACACGCCTGCGCGGCGCCGGTCACTTCGGCGGGCGGCCGGACCCCGATGTGCGCGAGCTGCTCGATCTGGTCGCGGTCGGCACCATCGCCGACATGGCGCCGCTCGCCGAGGAGAACCGCACGCTGGTGATGGCCGGGCTGGTCAAGCTGGCCGAGCGCCGGCGCCCCGGGCTGGCGGCGCTCCTCGATCGCGCGCAGGTGCAGCACGGCAAGCCGCTCGACGAGATCGACGTCGGCTGGAAGATCGGCCCGCGCCTGAACGCGCCCGGCCGGCTCGGTGATGCCGAGCCGGCGCTCGGCCTCTTGCTCGCGGCCGACGCGCGCGCGGCTGCGCAGTCGGCCGAGGAGTGCGAGTCGGCCAACCTGCGCCGGCGCGAGCTGCAGGAGAAGGTCGTCGACGAGGCGCTCGCCGACGCGGCGCTGCAGGTCGGTCGCGCCGCGATCCTGGTCGCGCGGGAGGGCTGGCACCCCGGCGTGGTCGGGATCGTCGC
>JBKJOI010000867.1:0-4026 GCA_046595695.1 Haliangiales bacterium
CTGCTCGCGCTTCACGCTCGCACCGGGCGAGACCGAGTTCCTCGCGCGCCACGGTGACTTCGACACCAGCTACGTGGTCACGGCACTCGCCAACTTCGTTCGCGACTCGCCTGCCGGAGCCGCGATCGTGAAGCGGTATGCCCGGATCGCGACCCTGATGAATGGCTTCTTCGCGAGCCTTCGCCACCAGACCAAGACGACGCCGTATCCCGCCGTCGAGCTGGCCCGCGCATGCGACGACGCCGGCCTCCGCCGGACGGCGGCTTAGTCGCAGCTCGCGTCAAGGTCCAGGTAGCGCGGCCAGCAGACCCGGGCCAGCTGCAGGCGTCCCTGGTCCGAGTAGTAGCTGAACGCGAGGTTGTCACCGTCGTCGAGCGCGGGCTGAAAGATCGGGGCCCGGCAGCCGCCGGCGCAGCTCGCGGCCGGATAGTTCACCCAGATCGGATCGGACCAGTCACCCGCGGGCGAGCCACTGACGTTGAAGCGCGCGGCCGCGTGATCCTTGATCCACGGCGGCGCGTAGATCATGAACCGGCCCGTATCGGTGGTCGCCACCGGGGCGCCGCCGAGGCGCAGCTCGTGGCCGAAGCTGCGGAACGAGGGGGCGGCGTTGGCCAGGGTCTCGATGTTGGTCCCGTCCGTCTTCACGACTGCCTGGGCGCGCGGGAAGCCGGAGCAATCGTCGTCCGGGGTCGGGACGCAGCTGACGCGGGTCCCGTCCATCGGGAAGGCGTGCCACGCGCCGCCGTCGGTGAGGTACTGCCACTGGCTGGCGTCCGCGACGGCCGCCATGTTGGTCGCGCCCGGCACCGACGCCGAGACCGGCACACGCGCCAGCGTGCAGTCGCCATTGAAGGCGCATTGATTGGCATAGAGGTGAATCACCGCACCATCTTCGCTGAACAGGACCGGGCCGATCCCATAAGGATGTCCGGGCAGGACCTGATTCGAGAACCGGTTGCGAATCTGACCGGGGGGGAACAGCTGGTCGTTCATGACCTGGGCTTTCGGCGCGTCATCGGGCCGCGAGCGCTCCCAGGTGTAGGAAGCGACGCCGCCATCGCGAATGTCGTACGCGAAGGCGCCATGCGGGCCAATCCGCACGCAGAGGTTCATGTAGAAGACCGCGACGGTGTCTCGCTCGGGATCGTTGTCAGGCAGCTGGACCACGCCCTTTGGCCATTCGGCCCGGTAGGCGTGCTCGCCCGGATTGGCCACGCAATCTTCCCCGGCCGGGAAGGCCTCGCCGCCGGAGATGAACTGCAGGAACCGTCGTGGTTCGTTGAAGAACCAGAACACGGCGGCGGGCAACGGCGGGAGCTCCGGCGTGCCGTCGGCGCGATGGGTGACGGCCACGATCGATGCGGTGTTGGTGGGGAAGAAGCCACCCAGGGGCGTGTCCACCGGCAAGCCGGTGGCCGGATCGGTGGTGACGCGCGACGCGCCCGTATCGCCGAAGATGAAGAGCTGGCGACGAAGGGCCGGCACCTGCTCGTCCGAATCGACGGTGACGCTGTAGCCGGCGTCGCGATTGGAGCGGTACTCGACGCCCGCGCGGGCAGGGTCCGCATCGACGATCCTGATGGCCCCCAGGTCATCGGGCGCGATGGTCCGATCGTCGAGCTCACACGCCACGAAGACGAAAGTGGCCGCTCCCAGCAGGATCCGCGCAGTTTTCAGCATCGGCGCGGACCCTAGCACGGTGGCATGTGGCCCCCTCGCGAACCGCGCCCCGCCGCGCAACGGAGTCTGCCACGCGCCGCGGGCGCGCCCCGTGCGCGCCGCGACGCCTCGCTACGCCACGCCACGCCACGCCCCGGCGAGACGCCGGACGCTGGCAGTGCAGATAGACGTACTCGCGCGCGCTCGTGGAACCTCATTGCCAAGGGCTGGAGCGTCACCTCGGCGAAGAGCAGCCAGTGGTAGTAGGCGCCACGCTCGGCTGACCATGAGAGGTCGACGCCCCCGAAAACTCCGAGCGGGCCCGTGCCAGCCTACGTGACCTTCTCGCGTCGGCCAGGCTTCACGCACACCACAGGACAATCGGCGTGCTTCACGATCTTCTCGGCCACCGAGCCAATGAGCAGGCCGGCGACGCCGCTTCGCCCATGCGTGCCCATGACGATCATGTCGGCGCCGATCTTCTCGGCGATGAGCAGAATCTCCGCCGAGGGCTTGCCGGTCGAGGAGTGGTGGTGAATGGGGGTGACCTGCCGCCGGTCCGCCTCGTCCGGCAGCATGCGGTGGAGCTCGGCCTGGGTCTGCGTCACGGCCTGGCGTAGCTCGGTGTCGATCGGCGTCAGGTCCTGCCTGAGGATGTCGTCGAAGTGGCTCTCGACGACGTGGAGCACATGCAGCTCGCAAGGCGCGCGCATGGCGTAATCGAACGCCCAGGCGAGCGCGCGCCGCGACGTCTCGGAGAAGTCCACCGGGATGAGAACATTCAGCTTGTCGGCCATGCACCGACTTCATGCAAGTCCTTCGCCAGTAAGCCGGATTTGGCGTCTGCGAGGCAACCGCCAGCGGAGGACACGAGCGACCTTCCCGGGGCTCGCAAGGCTTGCCGCACGGGCGCGTCCGTGCGCAGGTCTTGCGCTCCACCGTGGGCTCCAGCCGGCGATTCGCTGGAACGAGGATTGCTCGGATCGCGGGCATGTCCCCTCCATCCCTCCCGATCAAGAAGCCTGCCGTCCTGACGATTGGCAGCGATGCCCCGGGCATGAACCCGGCGATCCGAGCGCTGGGTAGCCCCTGGGTGTCGCCGCCGTGACCAGCTCGCGAGCGGCGCCCAAGGGGTCGTGCTCGGGCTGGTCGGCGGCCGCATCCAGTCCCTGCCGCTCGGCGAGGTCGTCGGCCGCAAGAAGGAGCTGGATCCCGAGCTCATCGCCACGGAGCAGGCACTCGCCAGATGACCGGGCGGACGGGCTCGCGCTCAGGGCGTCGGCGTCGCGTGCGGCAGCGTCGCCAGGGCGTCTTCGAACGAGAACGGCGGATAGACGTCGACCAACGAGGCCTGGTAGGCGAGCAGGCGCACGCTCCAGCGCTGCAGGCCGGTCAGGTACGCGTGCGCGCCGTCGCCGACCTGCTCGAAGAGCAGCACCTTCAGCACCGACCACAGCCACACCAGGCCACCCAGCCAGCCGAGGATCGTCAGCGCGAGCGCGCTGGGCAGCCCGAGCAACAGTCGCCACAGCGCCGACACCGCGGTGGGCGAGCCCATCGGCTCGACGGTGACGCGCACCAGCTCGTCGGGCGCGCGCACCGGCAGCTGGTCGGTGACCAGGCCGAACCACGCGTAGATCGAGCCGAGCCAGCCGAGCACGCGCACGATGCCGGCCGCGTCCTCGCGGAGGTAGGCCGCGGGGCCGCGCGCCGACAGGCGTGCCGCGGCGTACGCCGGCAGCGCGAGATAGGCGACCAGATAGATCAGCCCGAGCGACAGCCCGAGGATGCCCAGCGCGATCAGGGCGACCACGCGAATGAGCAGCTGCAGGCGGCTGTAGCCCACCGGCTTCTCGACGAGGTAATGGACGGGATAGGCGGTCATGACAGAGCTCCTCTCACGAGCGTTGCGTTGCGGCCTGCTCGGCGCGCACCTCACGCCGGGCGACGGATGAAGCGGCAGCGGCCTCGCCGATGGGCTCGACGAAGAGCCAGCTCGCGGCCACCCAGGGCAGGCCAGCGGCGCGCGCGTCCTCGTCGGGCGCACTGAGGGCGAAGTGATGGCCCAGCTCGATCGCCGCAATGAGCAGGTGGTCCAGCTCGACCAGGCGCGCCAGCGGCATCCGTTGCTCGAGCGCGGTCAGGCGCTCCGCGGTGACTTCTCGATTGGTGGCAGCGGTCATGGCCGGCGATGTTGCAGGTGCCGGGCCAGCGCATCGGCGCGGCCTCCAGGCATCCGAAGCAGCGCCCCGGCAGGAACTGCGGCGCAGAGCCGAGCGCGCGCAATTCCTGCGGGCACCCGAGCTCAGGCCGGCAAGGGCTTGACCACGAGCACCGGTCGGTCGCTCTGCTGGACGATCTTGT
>JBKJOI010000883.1:0-4347 GCA_046595695.1 Haliangiales bacterium
CTTCTACGAGTGCGCCAACCAGGTCGCCGACTCCGGCCGCGGCTGCGGCGACACCGGCTACCTGCTCGGCTACGGCGCCAAGTACGCGCAGCGCTTCTTCCGCGACGCCCGGCCCGACATGAGCGCGCGCGGCCAGCGCTGGATCGACGACGTGCTGGTGTGCCTGCAGCACGATCTGCGTGCGGCCATCGACGTGTCGACGAGCTGCGACGACATCTGGGAGATCGCCTTCGATTCGCACCCGAGCTGCTACCTGGACGCCGGCTTCTGCACGCTCGCGCCCTTCGACATCTTGAAGGTGGTATGGAGCGTCGACGTGGGCGACTGGGCGAGCGACGACGCCGCGCGCCAGGTGATCGACACGGCCCTCAGCTGTGGCCGTCGATACACGCGGGTCCTGCGCTTCTTCTTCTGGTACTTGATGTAGCCTGAGAGCTGGCCGCCGGGTCAGCCACATGCCGAGCACAGAGGCATTCGCGGAGCTTCTCGACGTCGTGTCGGAAGCCACGCTCGTCCTCGAGCGCGACGGTGTGGTGCGCGTGGCCAACCTCGCCGCCGCGCGCCTGCTCGGACGGGCGCGCGCCGAGCTCGTCGGTGCGCCGGCCGAGGCGCTGCTCGGCGAGGCCGCTGCGCTCGGCCTCGAGGCCACCGCCACGCCGATGCCAGGGCTGGGCGACGGCGTCAGCGTGCTGTCGCTCCGCGATTTACGTGAGCAGCGGCAACGCGCGCGCGACGCCGAGCTGGCCGCCGAGCGCATCCACACGCTCATGGAGCTCGCGCGCGTCGGCGCCTGGGAGGTCAACAACCCACTCGCGGCGGTGATGGCCAACGTCGACTTCACGCTGCGCGCGCTCAGTGGCGACGAGCTGGGCGGCGAGATCTCGTGCGAGAGCCACGTGGGTGTGGGCACGACCTTCCGCGTCATCTTGACGGCGGCGGCCCCGACCGCGGTCGCCGAGGCTGCCATGGCGCTGCCCGTGCTTGCAGCGCCCCGCCGCGGCCGCGTGCTCATCGTCGACGACGAGCCGCTCCTGGTCGCCGCGGCCGAGCGCGTCCTGCAGGACGAGCACGAGGTCACGGTCACCACCAGCGCGGTGCAGGCGCTCGCCAGCATCCGCGCCGGCGCGCGCTACGACGTGATCCTGTGCGACCTGATGATGCCGCAGATGACCGGCATGGATCTGCACGCCGAGCTGGCGCAGTCCGACCCGCAGCAGGCGGCGCGCATGGTCTTCCTGACCGGCGGCGTGTTCACACCGCGCGCGCGCAGCTTCATCGAGGACAGGCGGCGGCAGTGCCTGGAGAAGCCGTTCGCGATCGAGACCCTGCGCGCGGCCGTGAACGGGCGCCTGGCGCTGGCAGACTGACTGAGCCGCTAGACCCATGGCGCGCCGCCGCAGCATCGATGAAGCAGACGCCGACCGCGCGGTGCGTACGGCGCTCGCTGCGCAGGGCGGCGTGGCCACGCGCGCCGATCTCGTGGTCGCCACCGCGCTGCCCGAGATGGTCGTCGAGCGCTCGCTCGAGCGCCTGCTCGACGAGCACACCAGCTCGGTCGGGGTCGCGCGCGGCGGCACGCTGCTCTACCGGTTCGCGCCGGGCTTCCCGCGCCGGCGCGAGCGCCGCGTCGCGCTGCGCACGCTGCTCGCGGTCGTCGCCCGCACCGTGGGCGGCGTCGTGCGCGGCGCGCGCACCGTCTTCCGCGCCCTGCTCGCGATCCAGCTCATCGTCTACATGTGCGTGGTGCTGGTGCCCATCTCGGTCGTGGTCGGCGTGGTCGCGGGCATCGCCTTTCTGGTGCTGGCGATCTTCAGCGAGGGCGGCGCCGACATCCTGCAGGTGCTGGTCGAGCCGTGGGGCGCCGCGGTCGTGCTCGGCATCGCGGCGCTGTGCGGCATCGTCTGGGCGTTCAAGAAGAAGTACGAGCTCCTGCTCGAGCTGGTCGGGGTGCGCGAGCTCGACGTGCAGTCGCGCGGCCTGGACGGCCTGGTCGCGCGCGTGAACGCGTTCGCCGTGGGGCCGGTTGCGCCGGTCCGACGGCAGGAGCGCCTGGATCGCACCTGGACGATCTCGCAGGCCGACGAGCGGCGCGTGCTGGCGCGCCTGCGCGCGCAGGGCGGCCGGCTGCGCGCCGGCGACCTGGTCACCTGGCTCGGGCTCACGCTCGACGAGGCCGATTCGCAGGCAACCCGGCTCGCGGTCGAGTACGGCGGCGAGCCAGCCCCGCTGGGCGCGGACGGCGCGGACGACGACGCTGACGAGCTCGGCGTGCTCGAGTTCCGCTTTCCGTCGCTGCTGACCACGGCCGAACCGGCCGCGCCGGCCGAACCGGCCGAACCGGCCCGCCGCCGCGGCGCGGGTGACGCGCGCGCCGACGAGCCCACGCGCTTCGAGCGCGCCGAGCCGGCCGCGCGCTTCACCGGCAACCAGCCGAAGCACGACACCGTCATCGCGCTGTTCGCGATCGTGAACCTGGTCGGCGGCGTGGTCGGCCACCACTTCCTCGGGCCCGCGCGCGCAGGCGGCACCGGCTGGTGGATCCTGTGGGTGCTCGCGGCGCCGCTGCCGATCGGCTTCTCGCTGCTGATGTTCCTCCTGCCGCTACTGCGGGCTCCGTGGCACCTCTACCGCCGCGTGCGCACGCTGGTCACACGGGCGCGCGCGCGCCTGGTCGTCGCGATCGTCGCGCACGCGCGCAAGCGCGGCGCGCGCCACATTAGCCTGGAGAAGCTCGCGAACACGCTGCCGAAGGACGCCGAGCTGCCCGATCCGTCGCCCGCCGAAGTGCGCGCGGTCGCACTCGAGCTGGGCGGTGAGTTCGACCTGCCCGACGGCGCCGAGCCGTCGCGCACGGTGTGGAAGTTCCGCCGCCTGGCCGCCGAGCTGGCCGCGTCCGCGAAGTCCGCGAAGTCCGCCGCCGGGTCGGCCGAAGGCGCGCCGGTCGTGGTCGTGCGGTCTATCGACCTGATCCACTGACATTTGTCAGCGAAGTTCATTGACATTTGTCAGTGGAATCGCCGACGCTCCATCCATGACGCTCTACGGCTATTTGCTCATGGCCATCGGTGGCGGGCTCGGCATGTACTTCGGCATCGGCGGCTTCTTCGAGTGGGTCTACTACCGCCGCCGCAAGGACCGCGCCGACGAGTGGAAGTGCCAGCCGAAGCGCTGGGCGCCGCTGCGCGTGCGCCAGCGTGACCTGCTCGTCGGCACGCTCAACCTGCTCGCCGGCTCGATCGCCTCGGGCTTCCTGGCCTACGCCATCGCCAGCGACCACAACCCGACGACCGTCTACTTTGCCGATGCAGGTCACGGCATCCCGTTCTCGATCGCGATGACGCTCGCCTACTTCCTGCTCACCGACGTCGGGCTCTACTGGGCGCACCGCCTGCTGCACCGCCCGGCGCTGTTCCGCTCGATCCACCGCCACCACCACCGCAACACCACGCCGACCGCGTTCACCTCGGCGTGCATGCACCCGGCCGAGTTCGTCCTCTACCAGTCGGTGGCGCTGGCGCCGCTGTTCTTCCTGCCCATCCCGGTCGCGGGCGCCATCGCCGTGCTGCTCTACCAGAACTTCGTCGCTCTCGTCGATCACTCGGGCGTGAAGCTGCGCTCGTCGGTGCCGCTGCAGCCGCCGCCGCAGTTCCACGACGACCACCATGTGTACTTCCACGTGAACTACGGCCAGACGCTCGGCATCTGGGACCGCATGTGGGGCACCTGGCGGCGTGAAGGTCGCGTCTACGGCGAGCACGTGTTCGGCGGCCGCGGCGCACCTGCACAGGCCGCCACCGCCGGCGCCGCCGACAAGCAGCCGCCGCGCTTCATCCGCTACGACCGCGGCGGCGGTGGCGCCCAGTCCCAGGCGAAGAAGGCGCCGGTCGCGCTGAAACCCCAGCCCCAGGAGCGTGTCCCGTGAGCCTGACCTCCACGCTGTCGTCCGCGCTGTCCTTCGCCCCGTCGTCGCCGTTCGCCACCGACGGTGCGCTCGTCGACACCACGCCGATCACGCTGTACGCCCCGTGGACCCGCTCGGCGGTGCACCTCGGGCTCGAGGTCCTGATCGTCGGCATCGCGGTGGCCACGCTGGTGCACGCGTGGCGCGCGTACCGCCGCGGCGACCTGGTGCCGCTGTTCACCTGGGCGACGATCTTCGTCTACGGCCTGACGATGGAGATCCTCTCCTACCACTTCGTGAAGAACTTCACCCACGCGCAGTTCTCGGTGATGTTCTACGACCGCCAGCTGCCGCTGTACGTGACCGCGGTCTACCCGGCGATGCTCTACGTCGGCATCCTGACCGCGCGCCGCCTGGGCCTCGCGCGCCTCGCGGCGCCGTTCGCC
>JBKJOI010000175.1:0-3404 GCA_046595695.1 Haliangiales bacterium
CGCACACGAAACGCGGTGGTTGCCGTACAATACGGCAACCCCATGAAGACCGATGCCAACGCGCTGATCGGGAGTACGTTCAACGAGATGTACCGGATCCTGCGGCCCATCGGCACGGGCGGCATGGGGGCGGTGTACGAGGCGGTGCACACACGCCTCGCCAACAAGAAGTTCGCGATCAAGATGCTGCACGCGTCGATCGCGCAGGACGCCGAGGTCTTCCAGCGCTTCCGCCGCGAGGCCGAGATCGCGACCGAGCTGGGCCACCCGCACATTGTCGAGGTCCACGACTTCAACATCACGCCCGACGGCTCGCCCTACATGGTGATGGAGTACCTCGAGGGCGAGGACCTGGCCTCGCGCCTGCAAAAGCGTGGTCCCCTGGCGCTCGAGGCCATGATTCGCCTGGTCGCGGAGATCGGCTCGGGGCTCGAGGCCGCGCACGGCGCCGGCATCGTGCACCGCGATCTCAAGCCGCCGAACATCTTCCTCTGCAAGAAGCTCGGCCGCGACGACTTCGTGAAGATCGTCGACTTCGGCATCTCGAAGGTGAAGGATTCCTCGTCGGTGGTCACGCGCGACCACTCGCTCATGGGCACGCCGTTCTACATGTCGCCCGAGCAGGCCGACGGCCTCGTGCAGCAGATCGATCACCGCACCGACATCTTCGCGCTGGGCGCGATCCTGTGGGAGATGCTCACCGGGCGCATGGCGTTCGAGGCGCCGACGATCTCGGGGGCGATGTACAAGGTCGTCCACGTCGACGCCGCCGAGGTGCACACCATCCGCACGGACGTCCCGCCGGCGGTCTCGCTGGTACTGCGGCGCGCGATGGCCAAGCAGAAGGACTGGCGCTACGGCAGCATGACCGAGCTGTCGTACGAGTTCGCCAACGCGTGCCGCGGGATCATGCCGTCGGTGGCGCCGCCGCCGATGATCGGCCAGATGGCGACGATGGCGCCCACGCCGCAGATCATGGCGCAGATGGCCGGGGCGTCGGGCTCGCACCCGGCGTCGGGCTCGCAGCCGGCGCGCGCGCAGACGCCCGCGCCGGTGCATGGCAACGACGCATACGCCAAGACCGGCTACGTGCCGCCGCAATCGGGGCAGGGCTTCACGCCGCCGCCCGGCCAGCAGGGCTTCACGCCGCCGCCCGGTCAGTTCGCGCCCCCGCAGGGACAGTTCGGGCCCCCGCCCGGTCAGCAGGGCTTCACGCCGCCGCCCGGTCAGTTCGCGCCCCCGCAGGGACAGTTCGGGCCGCCGCCCGGCCAGCAGGGCTTCACGCCGCCGCCCGGCCAGTTCGCGCCCCCGCCGCACACGCCCTACCCGCCCACCGCGGTGCCGCCGCAGATGATGGCGCCGCCACCGGTCCAGCCGCAGCAGATGATGACCCCGCCGCCGGTGTCCACGCTGGGCACCGCGGCCTCGCAGATCGTGCCGATGAGCACGATGCAGACGGGGCCGAAGAAGAGCAAGGCCGTGGTCTACGGCGCGATCGCGGCGATCGTGCTGCTCGCGGGCGGCGCCGGCTTCGCGGTGTCGCTGCTCGGCAAGAAGGACGACAAGGCCGTGAGCGGCGCGGGCGGGCCCAGCGGGCCGATGCTCACCGAGACGCCCGACGCCGCACCGATCGCGAAGGTCGTGCCGGCGGTGACACCGCCCGACGCCGCAGTCGCGGTCGCGATCGAGAAGCCGGTGGAGAAACCGATCGTGCCGGTGGTGCCTCTCGTGGAAGAGGTGACCATCACGTTCGACGTGCAGTACGAGAAGGGCAAGGCGCCGGCCAAGCCGGCGGCGTTGCTCGTGTTCGCCGGCAAGCCGGTGACCGGCACGTCGATCAAGGTCAAGAAGGGCAGCGAGCGCGTGCGCCTCGACATCACGGAGAAGGGCTACACCAAGGTGAGCGTTTGGGTAGTTCCCGACGGTGACAAGACCGTCCCGGCAGTGCTCAAGAAGAAGGTCTCGATCGGTCCGGAGCCGAGCATCGGCCCGTGGGTGCCCTGAGCGTGGCGCACGCGAGGACTGGCGCGGGCGCGCTCGTCTGGGCTGCGCTGGCGTCCCTCGCAGCGGGCACGCTCGCCGGCTGCGACGACGACGGCCACGGCCTCGAGCCGCCCGCGGCGACGCCGTTTTCGCCCATCGGCACCGAGGGCGCACACTTTCGCGACGCCGAGGGCCGCGCGGTCATCCTGCGCGGCGTCAACGCGCGCGTCGAGGGCGTCTTCGACGTGACCCTCGATGGCGGGCGCGTGCCGCTCGAGAACATCCCCGAGCTGACCCTGGACGATTGCGCGCGCATGGCCGAGCTGGGCTGGAATGTGCTGCGCCTGCCCATCAACTGGAGCGCCATCGAGCCGCAGCGCGATCAGATCGACGAAGCGTACCTGGTCGCGGTCGACGCCGCCATCGAGTGCGCGTGGGGCGCGGGCGTGTACGTGCTGGTCGACTTCCACCAGGACGCCTACTCGAAGGAGATCGGCGAGGACGGCGCGCCGCTGTGGGCCATCGAGCCGCCGCCCGAGATGCTGCTCGAGGGCCCGCTCGACGATCTGACCGAGCGCCGCACCTCGTCGCAGGTGCTGGCGGCGTTCGACTCGTTCTTCGAGCTGGGCGACCCGCACGGCCTGCAGGCGGAGTTCTTCCAGGTGGTCGAGCTGGTCGCGGCGCGCTACGCGGAGCACCCGGGCGTCGTCGGCTTCGAGATCTTCAACGAGCCGCAGGCGCCTGCCGAGGAGCTCTACCCGTTCGAGTTCGAGGCCGGGCGCCGGATCCGCCAGGTCGCGCCGAGGAAGCTCTTCTTCTACGAGCCGCCGGTGGTGCGCAACCTGATCGACTCGCAGCCGCTCTCCAATGAGCCCTGTCCGGTCAGCGGCGGCGTCTACGCGCCGCACGTGTACACGATGGTGAGCGAACCCTTCACGATCGAGGCGCTGCGCGGCTCGAACGACAACGCGCGCGCCGAGGCGGACGCGTGGGCGACGCCACTCTTCATCGGCGAGTTCGGCTCGGGACCGGATCCCTTCGGCTACAAGTACCTGGGCTTCCAGTACGACCTGCAGGACGAGTACCTCGCGTCCTCGGCGCTGTGGCTGTGGAAGGAGGAGAGCCAGGCGAGCTGGGGCCTCTTCTCTCACGACGGCTCGGGCGAGGTCTGGACCGAGCGACCCGAGGTCATCGCCACGGTGGCGCGCCCGTACGCGCAGCGCATCGCGGGCACGCCCACCCGCATGGCGTGGGTTCCGGCCGGCGGCGGCGGGGGCACGCTGACCGTGGCGTTCGAGGTGACCCAGGCGATCGACGCGCCGAGCGTGATCGCGGTGCCGAGCGGCTACGCTGTGGGCGGCGCGACCTGCGACGGGGCAGCGGCCGTGGCGGCCGCACCGCTCGGCATTCCGGTGCGTCGC
>JBKJOI010000258.1:0-7221 GCA_046595695.1 Haliangiales bacterium
ACGACGACGTGACCAGCGACGCCGATGTGACCGGTGACGGCGGCGGTGGCGGCGGAGACGGTGGTGGCGGAGACGGAGGCGGCGGGTCGCTGCTGCTGCCGCCGCTCGACGCGCCGCTCGACTACCAGCTCGGCGGGGCCTACACGCCGCCTGCCGGCGTGCAGATCGTCTCGCGCGATCGCAAGGCCGCGCCGGCGAGCGGCCTCTACAACATCTGCTACGTGAACGGCTTCCAGATCCAGCCCAACGAGGAGCAGGAGTGGCTGACCCAGCATGCTGACCTGATCCTGCGCGACGCCGGCGGCAACCCGGTGATCGACGCCGACTGGGACGAGATGCTGATCGACGTGGGCACGCCGGCCAAGCGCACGGCGGTGGCGGCGATCGTCGGCGGCTGGATCAACGGCTGCGCCGACGCGGGCTTCGACGCGATCGAGATCGACAACCTCGACTCGTTCGGTCGCTCGGGCGGCCTGCTGGAGGAGGCCGACGCGGTCGCCGCGATGCGCCTCTACGCCGACGCAGCCCACGCCCGCGGCCTGCCGGCCGCGCAGAAGAACTCGGCGGACCTGGTCGGCCGCAAGGCTGACATGGCCACCGACTTTGTGGTCGCGGAGGAGTGCAACCGCTACGACGAGTGCGGCGTCTACACCGCCGCCTACGGCGAGCACGTCCTGGTGATCGAGTACCGCCAGGTCGACTTCGCCGCCGGCTGCAGCGCCTTCCCCGGGCTGTCGATCGTCCTCCGCGACCTCGACCTGGTCGCACCGGGGCAGGCCGCATACGTGTTCGACGGCTGCTGATGCACGCCCGCGTGGGGCGCGCGCAGCCTTCACGGCGAGAGCTGTAGCCGCAGGAGCGGTCGGTCGCCCGGATCAAAGGCCTCGCTCGACTCGAAGGTCGCCCCGCGGCCGCTGGTCGATGTGCTGAGCCATGCCATGCCGAAGTTGGAGGTCGGGTCGTGGATCCAGGCCTCGACCGCGAGCGGGTCGAGCGGGATCGTGTACTCGCCGACCTCGCGCGGCGCGACCGCGCCCATCGGCCATGCGGCGTGCGCGCCCTCGAGCGCACCGGCGACGCTCCACGGCGTGCCGATGCCGCGCCGGTTCCATGTGGCCTCGTCCTCGATCCAGCTCTCGCGCAGCGCGAAGATCTGCAGGTCGCCGTTCTCGAGGTCGTTGCTGAAGCGCACGACCAGCTCGGCCTGGCTGCAGCGCAGCGTCGGCGAGAGCGACGAGAGATCGAAGCGCAGGAGCCCGGTGCGCTGCGGCAGCGCGTCGGCCTCGACCTCGTCCGCGTCGCCGAAGTTCTCGCCGGTCTGATCTCGCGCCAGATAGGTGTCGGTCGTGACGACCCGGACCG
Source organism: Haliangiales bacterium (assembly GCA_046595695.1). Classification (GTDB taxonomy): domain Bacteria; phylum Myxococcota_A; class Polyangia; order Haliangiales; family SHYZ01; genus JBKJOI01. Next base: position 1,363 of record JBKJOI010000258.1, read on the forward strand.
TCGCATCGTTGCGCTCGCCGAGGCTCACCTCGAAGCTCACGGGCGGGGCCGCATCCGTCTGCGCGTCGGGCCCGCTGTCGATGGCGCCCGCGCTGGCGTCGGCGTCGGCGCCGCCGTCCAGGCTCACAGGGCTAGCATCCGGCAGCTCGAGCGGGGCCGCATCGCCATCGATGGACCCGGGCGGTACACCCGGCGGCGGCCGCACGACGCACTGCCCATACTCGCAGGTGTAATCGTCAGGGCACGTCAGCGACGGCGCGTCGCAGGCGAACTGGCCACTCCACGCGACGTCGAGCTTGCACGCGGGCGCGCCGACGAGGGTGACTACGGCCGCCAGCACCATGTGGGATCGTGAGGTCGTCATATGTGAGGTCGCTGAACATGTCTGCAAGCGACGCGCCCGTGTCCGTCGCGCGCCTTTCCGCGAGCTTGGCGGCGTGACCCCGCACGAACCGACGGGGCGCGGACTCCTCAGTCCTCTCAGCAGACCACCCCAGGCCGCGTGTTTCCTCACCGGCAACCTCGCCCGCGCGAGGTTGCCTGCCAGGCTACGCGGCGCTCGCCGCGCGGTGCCGGCGCGCTACGACCAGGCCGACAGGCGGAGCAGGTCGCTGCGCGCGCCGACGCGCGTGTCGACGGTGGTGACGGCGGCGGAGGCGCGCGCCGCCAGTCGGCGGGCGAGCGCCTCGGCGGCAGCGACCAGCTCGTCCTGACGAGCGGCGGCGGCGGCCGGATCGGCGGGCAGGCGCGCGACCGCGAGCAGACCACCGAGGTCGACGTGCTCGACGGTCATGGCGACCCCCGCCAGTGCCTCGCGCGCGGCCAGGAGGAGCGCGTCGACCTCGTCCCAGACCGCGTCGTCCTCTCCATCGCCGCTGCCACCCAGGCGCAGGGCGACCCGCGCCGCAAACCAGATGTCATCGCTACCGGCCGCCGGAGCCCGCCCGAGCGCGCGCCGGAGCTCGTCCAGGAAGACGGCCATGCTGGCGGGCCGGGCGGCACGGTCCTTGGCCAGCGCGTGGGTGATCACCAGGTCGAGCGCGACCGGCACGGTCGCGTGCGCGCTCACGCGCGGCGGTGGCGCATGCAGGTGCTGGTCCTCCAGCTCGTGGCGTGCGGCGCCCTCGAAGGGCAGGCGCGTCGTCAGCAGCTGGTAGAGCAGGCAGCCGACGCCATAGATGTCGGTGCGCGCGTCGGCGACCTCGCCGCGGATCTGCTCGGGCGCCATGACCGCGGGCGTGCCCAGGACGTCACCGGTCATCGTCATGCGCAGCTCGGGCGCGGTCAGGCGGGCGATGCCGAAATCGACCACCTTCACGATCAGCGCCCCGCCCCGCTCCTCGACGATCACGTTCTGCGCCTTCACATCGCGGTGGACGACCCCCCGCGCGTGCGCCGCCGCGAGCGCGCCGCCGACCTGCTCGAGCACGCTCAGAGCCTCGAGGGCGGTGAGCGGGCCGCGCGCGGCCAGCCAGCGATCCACGCTCTCGCCGTCCAGCCACTCCATGGCCAGCCAGGGCTGGCGCGTGGCCAGCTCGCCGTGGGCGAGCACCTTCACGATGTGGGGATGATCGAGCCCGGCGATGGTCTCGGCCTCGCGCTCGAAGCGCGCGAGCGTCTCGGCGGCGCCCAGGAACTCGCTGCGCAGCACCTTGAGCGCCACGTGCTCGCCGCGCTCGCCACGACGCGCCCGGTACACCGACGCGGAGCCGCCCTCGGCGTGCAGCGCCTCGACGACGAAGCCGGCGACCACTGTGCCCGGGGGCAGCGTGGCCGCGCGCACGGCGCCCGCGTCCGACCAGCTCATGCGAGCGTGCGCCTCACTGGCAGTAGCCGGGCACCGCGGCGCAGCGCCGGCTGAGCCACACGGTGATCGGGTGCTGCCAGCGCCGGCCGTTCGAGTCGGCGCAGTCCTGGACGTCCGCGTTGCCGATGACCTCGGGGCCATCGGCGAGGGCACACACGTTGGTGACCGGAGCCGGGGTGCTGGAGGCTCCGCACGCGCCGACGACGGTGGCGGCGCACTTGTCGGTCGCGGTCGGCCCGCTGCAGATCCGGTGCGCCAGGTAGGCGTCACCCGCGGTCCAGGTCGGCGACCAGCACGCCCACATGTTGCCGAAGGTCGGGCCCTCGAACGCCACATCCTTGCCGACGATTTGGTTGGGGTCGATCACGGTCACATGCAGCGCCGGGTTGAGCGCCTGGGGGTCGAAGATGTTGCCGTAGAAGCCGCCCTCGGCGACGTCGTAGACGCTGTAGTCGGGCGTGGCGTACCAGGTCCAGGGCGAGCGCGACGCGGGCGTCGACTCGAACCACGCCGCGCTGTTGTAGGCGGCCTTCATGACGGCGAACTTCCCCGACACCGGGCAGTCGAAGGTGACGCCCGGGCTCAGGCCGCAGCGGTCGTCGTTCTCGCCGATCTGCGCGGCGTGCGTGCAACCCTCGGTGCCTTCGCACACGCGCAGCATGCTGTCGCCGCTCGAGGAGCCGACCGCATCAGCGCAGCTGGTGCCGGCGCCGGCGCCGACGGTCACCTGCGCCGGCGTGATCGACCACGGGTACGGGAAGCGCGAGCAGGTGCCGACCTCGGCGGGCTGCCAGCCGCAGTCGCGCGTGCTGCCGACCGCGTAGTCTGGGCAGGGCACGAAGGCCGGATGGGGCTCGCCGCTGGCGTCCCACGTCACCACCGGCGTGTGCTCCTCGGTGGGGAACAGCGCGGAGGGCTCGCCGTCCAGGCGCAGCGCGACCTTGATGCCGAAGGCGTTCACGCGGGCGAGCACGCACGCCGAGACCAGCTCCTGGCACTGCTCGTCGGGCGCCCCGCCCTCCCAGGCGGCGCACAGGCCCAGGCCGCCGGCGAAGGACTCGGTGGCGAAGGGGTAGAACACGCTCTCCCAGTGGATCGTCGAGCTCGCCGGCAGCGCGCAGTCCACGATGTAGTGCATGACCTCGCGCGCCTCGGGATCCTCGAGCTGGCGGCGCAGCGTCTCGTTGGCAGAGGGGCCGGCGACGAAGGTGGAGGTCGCGAGCGGCACGGCGACGAGCTGGCCGAGCGCCTCGGGGTTCGCGGTCAGCGCGTTGGACGACAGCTTGTTCGACGACAGCTTGTTGGAGGAGAGCTTGTTCGACGACAGCTTGCGCGGCTCGCGCTCGGCCGGCGAGTCCGCCACGGGCGCAGACGGGCCGGGCGGGTTGATCTCGAGATCGGGCGCACACGCGGAGAGCGCGGTGCCGACCATGACGGTAGCAACGATCGTACGCAACATAATGACTTCCCCCTGGATGCGGCAGTTAACACGCGACATGGCCGCGAGCAAGAGCACATCCTGTGCCGATCCTCGCGGCAGGGCGCGGTCAGGAGGCGTCAGGGCAGGCGCGCGCCAGCTCGTCGATGCGTGCGCGCCACATGGGTGCCGCGCCAGCGTCCGCGCGCGCGGCCTCGAGGCGGCGCCGCGCTTCTGGCCAATTCTCCTGTTGGATCGCGGAGATGGCGCCGAGCACCAGCACCTCGATGAGGTCCTCGCCGAGCGAGCTCGCGCGCGCGGCCTCGACGAGCTCGGCCCAGGCAGAAGGCGGCGGCGGCGACCGCCCGGCTTCGTCGAGCAGGAGCTCGAGCAGCGCGACGTGGGTGCGCGCGATGGGCGTGAGTTGCCCGGCAGGAAACGTGGCGCGCACCCAGTCCAGCTCGGCACGGACCTCGTCGTGACGGCCGAGCGCGCAGAGGATGCGCGCGCACAGCAGCGCGTCGTGCGGCACCGACGTGGCCACGAAGCGGCGCTGCAGCTCGCGGCCGCGCGCGGCGAGCGGCCAGGCCTCGGCGGCGGCCCCGGACAGGTAGAGGAGCTCGGCGAGGTTGTGCACCGAGCGGCGTTCGAGCTGCGGGTTGCCCAGCTCGAGCGCGAGCGCGAGCGAGCGGCGCGCGTCGACACGAGCGGCCTCGACGTCCTGGCGCTGGATGTGCAGCCACAGGGTGTTGTGCAACGTGGCGCACAGGTGCAGCGCGTCGCCGCGGCGCTCGCACTCGACGATGAGCTCGCGGCTGCAGGCCGCGGCGTGCTCGTTCTCGCCGGCGGCCACCAGCGCGGCGACCAGGACAATCTGCGCGACCGTGCGCGTCTCGTGATCGCCTTGGTGTCCGGCGAGCGCGACGGCGCGGGTCAGCTCCTCGATGGCGCCGGGCACGTCCTCGCGGCGCCAGCGGGCGCGGCCCTCGGCGAGCGCCAGCCGCGCCGCGAAGCCTGGATCGTCGCCGGCCTGCGCGCGCGCGGCCGCGGCGCGCGCCGCAGAGGCCTGGTAGTCATCCGCCCAGTCGAGCACGGTGGCCTCGTCGAGCAGCAGCGCCGCGGCCGCGGCGCGGTCGCCTGCGGCCTGCGCGAGCGCACGCGCGGCGCCCAGGTCGGCGAGCGCCTCGGCGTGGCGCTGCAGGCGGTAGCGCACGAGGCCGCGTCCCGCGAGCGCGGCGCGGCGGCACGGGTCGGCCTCGGGCGCGGACGCCAGGCCGAGCGCGGCGAGCGCGGCCGCGTAGCGCGACTCGGCGAGGGCATAGCGGTGGCGGCGGCGATCCTCGTCGGCCAGCGCGAGCCAGCTGGTGGCGGCGAGATCGTGGCGTCCGGCGCCGCCGGCGTGGCGGGCGACGCGGGCCAGGTCGTCGGTCGGCTCCGCGAGGGCTGCGGCGTGCGCGCGCACGCGGGCGGGCGCGGGCACGAGCATCGCGATCGCCTCGCCGAGGCGCGCATCGCGGAAGTACCAGCGCTCGGAGCCACCGGCCAGTAGGCCGAGCCGCCCGAGCCGGGTCAGCGCCACGCCCGCATCGAGGACGTGCGCGAGCGCGAAGGCTGGCTCGTCGGCGAGCCGACCGCGGAGCGCGTCGACCGCAGCGACGGAGAGGCCGTCGCCGTGCACGGCGCACAGCTGCGCGAACGCCGCCAGCTGGGGCGAGAGCTGCGCGAGCGCACGCACGGCGCGATCCGCCTCCCCGGCGAGCGCCGGAGCGATCGCGACGTCGGCGGCGACGAAGAACGCGCCGGTGGCCGGATCGCGGCGGAGCGCCCCGCGGGCGCGCAGCTCGCGCACCAGGGCCACCAGCACCCCGGGCACGCGGCCCGAGGCCGCGACCAGCCGGTCGACCACCTCGGCGGGCACGAACTCGGCGGGCACGAGCAGCGCGCGCGCCAGCGCGAACGCGTCGGCCTTCCCGAGCGGTGCGAGCTCGAGCCGAAGGTGGCGGCGGGCGCGCTCGCCCCAGGTCGGCCGCGCCTCGGCGAGCGCCGCGCGCGCCCCGATCAGAGCGACGACCCGCGCGTCGTACATGGTCGCCAGCTCGATGGCGTCGAGCACGACCGGGTCGGCCGCGTGCGCGTCGTCGCAGACGATCACGATGCGCCGCGCGCTCGCGGCCAGCGCGGCCAGCGCGGCCACGATCGCGCGAGCGAGCGCGTGGCGCAGCACGCCGGGCGCGCCCGCCAGCGCGGCCACGCGCGGGTCATCGGCGGCCAGCGCCTCCAGCTCGAGCGCGACCGCCGGCCAGATGGCGTCGGCGTCGGCCTCGGGCAGCCCCAGCGCCGCGACGCGCGCCGCGATCGTGGCTGCCTCGGCGTCGGTGTCGAGCCCGAGCGTCGCGCGCAGCAGCGTGCTGACCGCGCGCTCGCCCCGCGCCTCGACGCGAACGACCGGCGCGCCGCTCGCCGTGAGCGCGCTCACCAGCACGTCGAGCAGGCGGCTAGCGCCGTGCTCGGGAGGCGCCAGCACCGTGACCAGCAGCGCGCCCGGCGCGGCGGCGGCCGCGAGCACCTCGGCCACGAGCACGTCGCGGCCGACCAGCGCCACGGGCGCGGTCGATCCGTCGTCGGGCACCGGCAC
>JBKJOI010000709.1:0-10788 GCA_046595695.1 Haliangiales bacterium
TGCAGCGATCGAAGATCTCGTGCCGCGCCCCGCCGGCGAGCCACTCGGCGTAGTAGCGCCCGATCACGGGCGCCATCATGAAGCCGTGACCCATGAAACCGCAGCACAAATAGAAGCCGGGGTGGCCCGGCGCCTGGCCCAGGATGGGGTTCCCGTCGGAGGTGATGTCGTACGGGCCGGCCCACTGGCGCAGGATCTTGAGCTCGGACATCGACGGCATGAGCTTGCACAGCTCGCGCGCATAGGTGGCCAGGAACTTGAGCCGCGAGCCCATCGCCAGGGTCGGCGCGTCGCCGTGCAGGGTGACGCCGCCGACCAGCTCGCCGCGCATCGACTGGCTGAAGTACAGGCCCGTCGCCAGGATGCTGACCATGGGCTTGAGGAACGGCTTGAGCGGCTCCGACGAGCAGATCTCGTGGCGCACCGGGTAGTCGGGCAGGTCGACGCCGACCATGCGCGCGATCTCGGGCGACCACGCGCCCGCCGCGTTCAGCACCTGGCGGGCGCGGATCTCGCCGCGGTCGGTCTTGACGACGAAGCCGCCCTCCTTCTGCTCGTCGATCGCCTTCACGTCGGTGAAGGTGAACAGCTGGGCGCCCAGCTTGGTGGCGCCCTGCGCGTAGCCCCACAGGAACGGCCAGGGGAACAGGATGCCGTCGGTGGGGTTGTAACAGGCGGCGTGGAAGCCAGTGATGTCGAGCTCGGGGACGATGTCCTTGGCCTCGCCGGGCGTGAGCAGGCGGGTGGGCACGCCGCAGCTGTTCTGCAGCTTCACGTTGCGCTCGAGGCGCGCGGTCTCCTCGGGACGGCGCGACAGGAACAGGTAGCCGCCCTGGCGGAACCAGATGTTCACGCCCAGCTCGTGGGCGAACTCCTTGCACAGCGCGACCGACTCCTGCATGAGCCGGATGTTGACCTCGGTCGACCACTGCTGGCGGATGCCGCCGCCGTTGCGCCCCGAGGCGCCCGAGGCCAGGTAGCCGCGCTCGAGGATCACGACGTCGGTCATGCCGCGACGCGCCAGGTTGTAGGCGATCGACAGGCCGATCACGCCGCCGCCCACGATGACCAGGTCGGCCTTGGCGGGCAACTTGGCCGCGCGCGGGGAGAGCTGCGGCTTGGCCGCGGCGCCGAAGCCCATCAGTCGTGCTCGCCGTCGGGGCCGTGGCCGTCGCCCGGCTCGCGCCCGGCGGGGTCGCGGGCGAACAGCTTGAGCGGCGTGGGCGTGAGCGGTGGGCGCGCGGTGAACGGCGGGATCGCCGCGGGCGGCTGCCCGGTGGCCTGGGCGAGCGCGAGCGCGATCACGCGCAGGCACTCCTTGCCCTGGCACGGGCCGGTGCCGAAGCCGGTGTAGCGCTTGACCTCCTCGATGTCGGTGTAGCCCTTGGCGACCGCGTGGCGCACGTCGTCGAGGGTGCAGTCCTCGCAGCGGCACAGGATGATCTTGCCGCTCATGGCCTGGCTCCCAGGGCTTCGTGCGCCGCGGCCGCGCCGGTGCGCGCGCCCTGCGCCGCGGCCGGATCGGGGCCCACGAAGCCGGCGACGTCGCCGCAGGCGAACACGCCCGCCGCGCTGGTGCGGCCGTCGGCGTCGACGATCACCGCGAAGCCGCCCTTGGCCACGTCGAGCTCGACGCGCGCGCCGTGCTGGCGCGGCGCCTCGGACGCGGGCGAGGGCAGGGCGGCGACCGCGATGGTGTCGCAGGGCAGCTTGCGCTTCTTGCCGTGCTCGTCGACGATCTCGAGGGCCTCGACCCAGTTGCGGCCGCGCGCGCGCACGGCGCGCTCGCGCGTGCCGTCGACGATTCGGGCCTCGACGCCGAGCGCCGTGAGCTCGGCGGCGAGCGCCGTCGCGTAGGGCCCGTCGCCCACGACCACGATGCGCTCGCCCGGGCGCACACCCCAGCGCACCGCGAGCCGCCCGACCGCGCGCGCCGCGAACACGCCGGGCCGATCGTTGTCCTCGAAGGGCGCGTTCACGTCGTAGCCGCCGGTGGCGTAGACGTAGCAGCGGGCGGTCACGCGGAGCAGCCGCTCGGGCGTGGCGACCGCGAGCAGGCCGTTCTCGTCCTCGGGGAACCAGGCGACCGTGGGTGCGCGCAGGCGCAGATCCACGCCCGCGGCGCGCGCGGCGGCGGCGCGCCGCCCGGCCTCGATCGGGCCGAAGCGCGGGTCGACGATCAGGCTGCCGCCCGGCTCCTCGTGCGCGTCGACGCACAGCGTGCGCGCGCCGGCGCGCGCCGCGGCGGTGGCGGCGGCCAGCCCTGCGGGCCCCGCGCCGACGACGACCACGTCGACGTCGATCGACTCGGGCAGCGGCAGCTCGCTGGCCGCGCGCGAGGGCGGCATGCCGAGCCCGGAGAGCTGGCGCACGACCTTCTGCATCACGCCGTGCAGCAGGCGCGACCTGGTCATGAGCGTGTGGTGGTCCATGCCGTGCGGGAACATCCAGTCGACCGCGCCGAGCACATCGAGATCCGACGACGGGAAGGCGTTCTGCCCGGAGACCTCGTGGCCTTCGTGGCAGGCCTCCATGCAGCTGCGCACGCTGGGCAGCCCGTCGGCGCGCACCAGGCAGCCGTTGCAGTGGCCGGACAGGCAGAAGAACGTGCGCGGCCGGTGGTACTTCAGCGAGCGCGACAGCACGCGCACGCCCGCGGCGTGGAGCGCCACCGCTACCGGTTCGCCCGCGAAGGCGCGGTAGGTCTGCTTCTCGAACTCGATCGTGATCGGTTCGCCGCGAGGGTACTGGCGGTGGGGATGATCGTAGACGCGGCGATCCACAGGAGCCGGGCAGGGATAACAGTCGGCGAGGAGCTTGGCAAGTCACCGTCCGTCGGTCGTCCGTGGGCCATTCGTCGGTCCGCGCTGCGGCCGGGCGCTTGGCAAGCGAAGGACCGTCATGTATGCTCGCGGACGTTCGATTTTGTGCGATGACGCTCCGCATTCGTTAGCTAAAGCGAGGGGTTACACCTGATGGGTACGCCGACTCGACCTTGTCCGTATTGCGGTCAGCAGGTGCTCGCTGCCGCCACCGCGTGCGGCTACTGCGGCCGTCCGCTGCCGGCCGCGCCCGCTCCCGTCAGCGGTCTCGCGCCGCCGTCTCCCGCCGCGCGACCTGCGCTCCCTGCGAACCCACCCGGTGGTCCGGCCAAGACCATGTTCGGCTACGCCGCGCCGATCTTGCCGCAGCCGGGCCAGGGCGGTGCCGGTGCGCCGGCCGCGGCGCCGCCGTCGATGAACACGCCGCAGGCCTTCCCGCCGCCGGTGGCTGCACCGCCCGTCCAGCAGCCGTGGGCGCCGCCCGCGTCGGCGCAGCCGGCCCCGTTCGCGCCACCGCCCGCGGCGCCCGCGCCTGCGCCCTGGGCGCCGCCGCCTGCGGCCTCGGCACCCGCACCGTGGGCGCCTCCGCCCGGGGCGGCCGCACCGCCGGCGTTCGCACCGCCGCCGGCGTTCGCACCGCCGCCGGCGTTCACGCCGCCGCCGGCGTTCGCGCCGCCGCCGGCGCAGCAGGCCTTCACGCCGCCGCTGCCCGCCCAGCCGGTGGCGCAGCCGTGGTCACCGCCGCCGCTCGCCGCGCCGCCGCCGACCGGGCCGCACAACACCAGCCCGCACTCGAGCGGGGTCGGCGGCCTCGCCGGCGCCGCCAGCGCGCAGGTGCGCCAGGGCAAGCTGCTCGGCATCCCGTTCTCGCTGCTGCGCGATCACCAGTTCGAGATCAAGGTGCTGATGATCTCGGCGATTGCGCTGGTGGTCACGCGCTTCTTCCCGATCCTCAAGTTCGGCGACCGCATGTTCTTCACCTGGACGCCCGACGGCTCGGGCTTCTTCAAGCTGTTCTTCTGGCCGCTCATCGTCGCCGCCGTCTACGGTGGCGTGGTGTTCGCGCCCGCGCACATCAAGCAGAAGATCCCGCCGGCACTCCTACGCTGGGCGCCGTTCCTGGTCGCGTACATCTCGGCCGGGCTCATGTACGCAGCGCTGCCGATCGGCTTCCTGACCGCCATGGGCCCGTCGACCGAGACCGGCATCGCGCTCATCAGCTGGTTCTACCCGATGCTGGTCTTCGGCCTGGTGGTCAGGCTGCAAAACCCCGACGACAAGATCGCGCCGATCATGATCGCGCTGGGTGGCTTCATGGCGGTGATCGGTGGCCTCATCGAGCTGGACGCCATCTTCACCTTCAAGGGCCAGGGCTTCTTCCTCGCCATCCACAACATCCTGTGGTTCCTGGTCATCCTGCTCTCGGCCGGGTCGATCGCCTTTGCGCTCGACAAGTTCGTCCCCGCGATCAAGCAGCTCGAGCCGTTCGCGCCGCTGGTGACGTCGATCCTGGTCGCCTGGCCACTGGTGTCCGCGCTGCTGGGCAGCCTGGGCATCGCGCTGCAGCAGGATGCGTTCGTGAACTTCATCCTGCTGTTGCCGCACATGATCGTGCACCTGGTCGCGTTCTACGGCGTGCTGCTCTTGACCGCGCCCGAGGCGCTCGACGCGCTCAAGGGGCTGCTCAACCAGCCCATGGGCGTGCCGGCGACCGGCGCGGGCGGCGCCGCGATGGCGTCCGCGCCGCAGATGGTGCCGCCGTACGTGCACCAGCAGCTGCTCGATCTCGACGCGGCGTGGTCGCGCGGCGGGATGACCCCCGAGGAGTACCACGGGCGTCGTAACGCGATCCTCGCGCAGGTCCCGCGCTAGCGTCCTTCAGATCCTCGCCGGCCGCACGCCGAAGATCGACGTGCCCACGCGCACGTGGGTCGCCCCTTCCTCGATCGCCACCTCGAAGTCGTCGCTCATGCCCATGGACAGCACGGGCAGCGCGTGTGCACGCGCCAGCCCGGCGAGGGCGCGGAAGTGGACCCGGTTGTCCTCGGGCGCGTGCGCGGGCGGCGGGATGGTCATGAGGCCGACGCAGCGCACGCCCGCGGGCAGCGCGGCGATCGCGTCGAGCAGCGCGGGCAGGGCGGCGGGCGCGACGCCCGCCTTCTGGGCCTCGCCGCCCACGTTGACCTCGACGAGCACGTCCTGCACCACGCCGGCGGCCGCGGCGCGCCGCGCCAGCACCTGCGCCAGCTCGGCGTCGTCGACGGTGTGCACGAGCGCGACCCGGCCGACCACATCCTTGGCCTTGTTCTTCTGCAGCTTGCCGATGAAGTGCCAGCGGACGTCGCCGAGCTCGCCGAGCAAAGCCTGCTTGCCGCGCAGCTCCTGCACGTAGTTCTCGCCCAGGTCGCGCGCGCCCGCCGCGAGCGCCGCGCGCACGGCCTCGGCCGGGTGCGTCTTCGCTACCGCCACGAGCGTCACCGAGTCGGCGGCGCGACCCGCGCGCGCCGCCGCCGCGACGACGCGCTCGCGCACGCGCGCGAGCCGGTCAGCGATCGTGCTCACGCCGCGCTGCCCTTGGCGAGCTCGGCGCGCGCCACGCCGGTCTCCTCGAGCAGCTCGATGACCTCGACGAGCGGCAGGCCGACCACGTTGGTGTACGAGCCGCGCACCGCGCGCACCAGCGCCGCGCCGATGCCCTGGATCGCGTAGGCGCCCGCCTTGCCGCGCCATTCGCCGCTCGCCAGGTAGCCGTCGACATCGCGCGCCGCGAGCGTGCGCACCTCGACCTCGCTGTCGACCGCGAAGCCGCGCGCTTGCCCGTCGGGGAGGAGCAGACAGACCGCGGTGGTCACCAGGTGGGTGCGGCCGGCGAGCCGGGTCAGCATGGCGCGCGCCTCGGCCTCGTCCTCCGCCTTGCCCAGGACGTCGCCATCGACGACCACGACGGTGTCGGCGGCGAGCACGCACGCGCCCGGACGGCGCGCGGCGACCGCGCGCGCCTTCTCGGCGGCGACGCGCGCGGCGTAGGCGCGGGCCTCCTCGCCCGGGTGGTGGGTCTCATCGGCGTCGGCGGGGTCGACCTGGACGCGCACACCGACGCGTTCGAGCAGCTCACGGCGGCGTGGGGAGGCGGAGGCGAGGATCAGCATGGCACCCGGCGGTATACAACCGCGCCCGGCCCGTCGTCACGCCGTCGTCGCGCGGGCGTCACGCCCGTCGTCGTCGCGGCTGGCGTGGTAGCATCGCGACATCGATGCGCTTGCGCTTCCGTCGCGTCGGGAAGGTCGGCCTGGGGCTGCTGCTGAGCACGGCCGCGGCCCTGGCCACCGCGTCGTCAGCGGCCTGCGACAGCGGCGGTGGGGCGTCCCCGGCGGACGCCTCGATGTCGGTCGACGCCGCGCCCGGGCGCCCCGATGCGGGCATCGCCGCGGACGCCGGCACGCCGCTGTCGTGGGTCGACTTCGCGATCACCGGCTGCGTGACTGTCGCGGACGCGCCGCCGCGCTGCCGCGCCACCGCGCCGGCCGCGCTCGCGTTCGTGACCCTCGCGCCCGCGGCCGTCGACACCTGGCTGTGGTCGTTCGGCGACGGTGGCGCGGCGGGCAGCGATCCCAGCCCGCAGCACGTGTACCTGCTGCCCGGGCTCTACGACGTCACGCTCACCGTCGCGGGCCCGGGCGGCACCGCGCAGGCGGCGCGGCCGATGCGCGTGGAGATCGTCGCCGCCGAGCCGGGCGCGACCTGCCAGCTCGATGCGCAGTGCGCCCCCGCCGGTGAATGCATCTGCGGCGCGGGCGAGGGCTGCGCCGCGCCGCTCGCGGGCGGCCTGTGCGCGCGCGACTGCACCGAGGACGCCGCGCTCTGCGACGATGGCCAGGTGTGCGCCGACCTGGCGCGCGGTGACTTCAGCGCGCCGTGGCGCCGCGGCCTGTGCCTGGACGCGTGCGGCGAGGACGCCGACTGTCGCGAAGGCCGCGCGTGCCGGACGCTCGCCGAAGGCGGCGGCGGCTGGGTGCGCGGCTGCTTCGCCGCGGGCCTCGTCGGCGACCTGGGCGACTCGTGCCAGGACGCGAGCGGAGCACTCGACGGCGCGCGCTGCGCGTCGGGTACCTGCGCCGCGCTGGGCGCGCGCGGCGTGTGCGCGGCCGCGTGCGTCACCGGCGCCGACTGCCCGGCGGGTGCGGCGTGCGCCGACCTGGGCGCGGCGGGGGGGCCCGGCACCTGCCTGGCGCGCTGCGACGCGTTCGCGTGTGACGCCGACCCGTGGCTCGCCTGCGAGGCGCCCGGCGGCACCGGTGCGCTCGGCTTCACCGTCGACGAGCCCGCCGCCGCGGGCGGCTACTGCGCGCCGCGTCGCTGCAGCATGGCCGCCGACTGCGGCCCGGGCAGCGCGTGCACAGCGCTCGGCGGCGGCAGCTTCTGCGCGGCGCCGTAGCCGAGCGCGAGCCCGGTCAGCGCGCTCGTCGTGGCGGCGCGGCGCCGATGACGAAGGCCTCCTCGCCGCCGCTCGCGGTCGCCAGCACCGCGACGATGATCGCGTTTGTGCCGCCCGGCTCCTCGAGATCGACGCGATCTCCGTTCGCCCGGGCGAGGAGCGGCCGCGCTATCGGCGACTCGTCGACGTAGGCCAGGTAGCGCAGCGGCGCGCCGCTCACCCCGACCGGTCGCAACGTGACGTGCAGCCCGTCCGCGTCGCGCACGACGACGCTGCCGAGCAGCGTGCGGTAGCCGCCCGCGCGGTCGAGCTCGCCGAGGATGCCGACGAGGTGCCGCTCGAGGCGCGCCGGCTCGGGCACCGCCGGCGCCTGGAAGACCGCCAGGTGCAGGCGCACGACCGAGGCGCCCGTGGCATCGGCGAGCGCCGCGCCGAGGCGCCGGCGCAGGAGCTCGGGATCGCGCACCCGGTGCGCGTCACGGTGGGTGCGGTGGCGCGCGACGGCCGCCGCGGTCGCGCGCGTCGCGCTGCCCTCGGGCAGGAGCTCGTACGCGCCACCCAGGAGCTCGTAGCTCTGGTGCTCGCTGTACGGTCGCTTGGCGCGCAGCCGGGCGAACATCGGGAAGGACGAGAACGGGTAGGTCCTCAGCCACTGGTCGAGGGGCGGCACGAACGACAGGGTCAGCTCGTAGACGACCAGGACGGGCAGGAGGATCCGCACGAAGCGACCGGGAGCCGGTAGCCGCGTGGGCGAAGGCGCCTCGCGCGTGCCCAGGAAGCGGTCTCCGTCGACGAACACGACCGCGAGCGGCAGCCAGTGCAGGTTCCACAGGTCCATCACCACGCCGAGCGCGAGGGTCTCGGCCACGAAGAAGCCGCCGCAGACGAGGCGCAGCCAGGCGCGCCGTGGCACCAGGCAGGCGACGATCGGCATGAGCTGGCTGACCAGGTTGGCGAGCGCGGCGGCCTGGTAACGCCAGGGCGCGGCCAGGAGCCAGTCGGCGGCGGCGGTGCGCGGCACGCCGATGTAGTCGAAGCGCACCAGCAGGTGGTGCCGCAGGTTGTCCGAGAGCGCCCAGCGCAGCGTGCCGCCCGCGGCGTACAGCTTGATGGCGAGGGCCGACAGGAACATCATCGCGACGAACAGCTGCGCCAGGCGCAGCGGCCGCTGGTAGGCGCGATCGGCCACGAGCGGCGCCAGGCCGTGCCGCCGCCGCCACCAGGCATCGACGCTGAAGGTGTCGCCGGCGCGCGCGCCCAGGAGCGCGAGGTGCGCGAGCATCGGCAGGTTGTTGCCGTGCGACCACGTGGGCGCAAAGCTCGCGTCGAGCGTGACCACCAGGTGGGCAGCCACAAAGGCGACGGCGGTGCTGGCGCGCGTCCGCGCGCCAGCGAGCATGAGCACGAGCGCGATCACGGCGAGCGCGGCCAGCACGTGAACCGTGGCCGTTGCCGGCGGCGTGCCGCCCAGGAGTGCCCACAGCCCCACCGGGTGGTACAGCGCACCCGGCGCCGCGGGCAGCAAGGCGGGAGATCCCCTGGTGAGAATCCCGCCGATCGTCCACAGCATCGAGAGCGCGACGCCGACGCGCACGATGGCCAGGGCGAGGCGTCCGCCCGGGGCGAACCAGTACCTGCTCCAGCGCTCGCGCATCGCTCTGCTAGCGCTGGAAGTCGTACAGCGCGCCGAGCCCGAGCAGCGCGGCCAGCTCGTCGAGTGCGGTCATGACCTCGCGGTGCAGCTTCGGATCGACGAGATCCGAGGGCATCAGCCGGTCGCGGTAGTGGCGCTCGACCCACGACTCGAGCCGCGCCGCCAGGGCCGGCGTGAAGAACACGTTCGCGCGCACCGCCGCGACCTCGGCGTCAGTGAGCGGCACGCGCAGGCGCAGGCAGGCGGGGCCGCCGCCGTTGTGCATCGACTGCCGCACGTCGAGGTAGTGCACCGCGGCGACCGGGTTCTCCTCGCCGAGCACGCGCTCGAGGAAGCCACGCGCCGCGGCGTTCTCGCGCGCCTCCTCGGGCGCGACGATGGCCAGGCTGCCGTCGGGCAGCGCGACCACCTGCGAGTTGAACGGGTAGGCGGCCACGGCGTCGCCGACCGGCAGCTCGCTGCCCCTGGCGACCACGATCGAGAGCTCGGGCCCGAGCAGCTCGCGCAGCCGCGTGAACAGCGCCTCGCCCTCGAGGAAGGCCAGCTCGTGCGCCATGAGGAAGCCGCCGTGCCCGACCGCGAGCACATCGGTGTGGAAAGCGCCGCCGTCGATGCCCGCCGGGTGCTGCTGCGGCAGGAGCGCGCGCTCGGTGGGCACGCCGAGCAGGCGTGCGGTGGCCGCGCTGGCCTCGTAGGTCTGGCGCGCCGGGTAGCGTTCGGGCGCCGAGCTGCCGCCCCAGGCGCGCCGGCCCCAGGCGAGCACGTGCACGGCCTCGTGGTCGGCGGTGGCCAGGCGCGTGTGGTTGGCCGCGCCCTCGTCGGCGAAGTGGCCTCCGCCGGGCAGCGGCGCGTGCACCATGAAACGCGCCTCGTCCGCGAAGATGGCGGCCAGGGTGGCGCGCGTGGTCTGCGCCTCGATGGCGCGGTGGAACATGGTCTGCAGATTGGCGGGCACGAAGTGCACGCGTCCGTCCGCGGTGTCGGCGGACGGCGCCACGGTCGCGGCGTTGGCGGCCCACATGGCCGAGCTCGAGGCGCACAGCCGGACCAGGTGCTCGGCCTCGTGCGCCGCGGTGGCGAGGATCTGTTCGTCCGAGCCGTGGAAGCCGAGCGAGCGCAGCGTGCGCAGGTCGGGGCGCGCGGGCGGCGGCAGCACCGCCTGGCCGACGCCCAGCCCGTGCACGAAGCGCATCTTGCCGATGCCCTGCAGCGCCGCGGCGCGCGGGTTCGACGCGCGACCCTCGTTCTTGATGCTGGCGACGTTGCCCGGCGAGAGCCCGCCGTAGTTGTGCGTGGGGCCGACCAGGCCGTCGAAGTTGAATTCGCGCGTCACGGTAGTGTTCTACCGCAGGAAGGGTCGCGGCTGCCGGGCCAATACCGCGCCCGGCCAGGTGCCGCGTGGAGTGGTGCCGAGGGATCCGGGCTAAAAAGCCGCCACGACGTTGAGCGCCGCGGTGACCTGGGTGTCGGTGGTGGTGCCGTCCTCGGTCACGAACACGTCGATGTCCGACCTGTCGAGGCGCACGTCGCCGCGCACCACGAGGCCCGACGCGACCTTGTACGCTGGCGTCAGCGTCACGCCGATGAGCTGCTGCTCCGAGCCGGTGCGGACGCCCTTGGTGTCGTCGAAGATCTCGCCGCGCAGGGTGAGCGCGAAGTGGTCGCTGAGGTCGCCGCGCACGTAGCCGGCCACGCCCGCCCAGGTGGCGTCGTCGAAGGTGCCGTCCAGGTTGTCGACCGCGGCTGCCTCGGTGCCGAAGACGCCGTCGACCACCAGGGTCAGCTTGTCGACCGGCTTGGCGATCGCCACCAGGTTGAACACGTGGCGCATGTCATCGGCGTCCTTGCGCTCGGCGCCACCGATGTAGTTCAGGTAG
>JBKJOI010000716.1:0-2595 GCA_046595695.1 Haliangiales bacterium
TCCCAAGTGCCGGCACATCTTCTTCGGTGTGCCCACGACCATGGCGGGCGGCTGGCTGGTGTCGATCTTCGTCACCTTCGTGAAGTACGGCGACCCCGCGTACCGCGAGCTGGCGCAGGCGAGCTTCGACCACGAGCCGTTCATGTTCGGCGCGCTCGAGATCACGCGCACCGCCTGGCTCATGTTCCCCGGGCTGGTGGTGGTCGGCGCGGTGCTGATGGTCTCGACCGTGCGCTTCCCCAAGCTGGGCAAGTCGAAGATGAAGGTCATGACGGTGTTCATCTTCGGCAACGTGCTCGCCGGCTACGTGATCGGCTTCCTGCGCATCCTGCCCGAGTACCTGGCCGCCATCTCGACCATCTACATCGTCGTGGCGCTGCCCTGGGGCGTGCTGTCGTCGAGCGTGCGCGGGCTGCGCGCGCCGGCGCTGTTCCCCAAGGTCGACCACCCGCCCGGCAAGGAGCCGCAGCGTCCCGAGGACGACGCGCTCGCCGAGGACGACGCCGAGCCAGGCCCGGCGGCGTGAGTCGCTAGTCCGGGCCGAAGGCCCGGGACCGACTGACCTGTGAGAGCAACCCGCGGCGTGACCGGGCTAGAACTCTCCGCTGACGACGAGGCCGGCCGCGGTCGGCTGCGCGAGCGGCGCGAGCGTCAGGCCCGAGTCGCCGAGCCCAAGCCCGCCGAGGCGGCTCGGACGATGCGCCTGGAGCTGCAGCTGCCGGCGCAGCTGGGTGTTGTGCAGGCGGGCGATGTTTTGGGCGTGCTCGCTGCCGATGGGATCCGGATTGTAGAGCCAGCCGCCCACGATGAGCAGCGCGCCGACGCCCACGCCGATGCCGCCGTAGATGTCCATGTTGGTCTCGTGGCGCTCCTCGTCGCGCTGGCACTGCTTGGTCGCCGCGGGCGGCCGGCCGCTGCAGTCGCCCTCCTCGGTGACGAAGGGCAAGATGGCGCCGGTGACGATGAGCACCGCGCCGCCCACGTACAGGTAGACGCGATTGCGCGCGCGCTCCTCGAAGCGGACGGCGAGGTCGGGCCGGCCGATGGCCTCGTAGAGCGGCGCGCCGCGCAGGACGAGCCGCTGCTGGCCCTGGTAGCCGGTCGGTCGACGGGCGTACGGATCGATCTGGACGAAGGTGCGATCGTAGGTGTACTGGCCGGCGGAGGCCGGCGCGGCCGGGGAAGCGGGCTCCTCGTCGGCGGGGGTGTCGTCGGCGCGCGCCGCAGGCGCGATGAGCAGGATCGAGACGACGGCGCTGGCGAGGAAGCAGTGGCTGCGTGTCACGGCGAGGTCTCCTTGGATGATGGGCGCTCGGGATCGCGCGGCCTGGGATCGTGCGGCGGCCAGCGCTCCATGAGCCGAGGCGGGCCGAGCCCGGCGTCCTTGTAGGCCTTCTCGACCGCGGCGCGCCTGCCGGTGACCACCACGACCTCGCGCTCGGGCACGAGCTCGGCGGCGACCAGCTCGCGCACCTGCGCGGGCGACAGGTTGGCGACCAAGCGAGCGAGCTTGCCGCGGTGGTCGTCGGGAAGATCGAAGCGGATGCGCGTCGACCAGTCGCTCGCCATGGCGTAGCTCGACGACGAGCGCCCGAGCAGCTCGGCGAGCACGCTCCGGCGCGCGCGCGCGAAGTCCTGATCGAAGTGGTCGCCGCGGCGCAGCGCCTGGATGCCAGCGCGCATGAGCGCGAGTGACTCGCCGGCGCGCCCGACGTCGACGAGACCCCGCACGACGTACTTGCCGGGACCGACGGCGATCGCCAGCGCGACGTCGATGCCATAGGTGGAGCCCAGGCGGTCGCGCACCGCGTCCATGCGCAGCTCGATCATGCGCGCAAGCACCATGCGCGCCGCGTGCTGGCCGTCGATGCCGGCCCGGGCGGGGTAGCCGATCGCCAGCTCGAGCTGGCCGTCAGCGGCGGCGGCGGCGGCGTCGTCGTCGTCGTCGCTGGTCTCGACGCCCAGGAAGATCGCGCCGTGGCGCGCGCGCAGCGCCGATGCCACCGGCGGCGTGGGCTCGCCGGCGTCCCAGCGGCTGGACTCGTCGCGGATGCCGGCCTCGAGCAGCGCGGGGACGAAGTTGCCCGCGACGATGAGCGTCGCGTTCGAGGCCACGTAGTGCTGGCGGAAGAACGCCAACACGTCGTCGGTCTCGATGCGCAAGAGCGAGCGCAGGGTCATGCCCGCGGTGCGCGCGTACGGATGCTCCGGACCGTACAGCGCGGCATCGAGCGCGAAGCCGGTGATCGAGCCGACCCCGCGCGGGTGGCGCGCGAGCAGCTTCTCGAAGACGTCGAGCAAGCGGTCGATCGGCGCGGGATCCACCTTGGCGTTCAGCCGGAAGGCGATCGTATGCAGCACCTCCGCCGAGTCGTTGCTGAGGTGACGGATGGTGAGCATGGTGTGGTCGCTGGTGACGTCGAGCGCCTCGTCGGTCTCCTCGGCGGTGAGCCGCGACGGCGACGGTCGCAGGCTCGCGCCCGCCTCCTCGAAGCCGCGCGCGCTCGAGGCGAACGTGCCGTACTGGAGGACCAGCGCGGCGAGGGCGGCGAGGCCGGCCTGCTGCGGCGGCTCGTGCGCGGCGCCGACCGCGAA
>JBKJOI010000741.1:0-3519 GCA_046595695.1 Haliangiales bacterium
CTACCTCGTCGATGGGCGGCGGCGCCACGCCCTCGCGATCGCACTCGTCACCGCCGCCGCGGCGATCGCGCTGTTCGCAAACTCGGGTCGCCTCGGCTTCGCGGTCAGCTCGGAGGACATCGCGCGCGCCCTAGGCAGCCAGCGCGCGACCGAGCACTTCGTGATCCACTACCCGGCGCGCCTCGAGCCGCTCATGGACGCGATCGCGGTCGAGCACGAGCTACGGCTCGCCCAGGTGGTCGGACGCCTGGGCGCCGCGCCGAAGCAGAAGATCCACTCCTTCTACTTCCTGACGCCCGACGACAAGGCGCGCTGGATGGGCGCGCGCCACACCTACATCGCCAAGCCGTGGCGACACGAGATCTACATCCAGCACGAGGACTTCCCGCACGCGACCCTGCGCCACGAGATCGCGCACGTGGTCGCCGGCGAGTTCGGCGATCCCATGTTCCGGGTCAGCGTCGACTGGTTCGGCTGGCCACCGGCGCGCTTCAACGTCGGGCTCATCGAGGGCATCGCGGTCGCCGCCGACTGGCCCGCCGGCTCGGGCGGCCGGCTGACGCCGCACCAGGCGGTGCGCGCGATGAAGGAGCTCGGGCTCCTGCCGCCGGTGGCGCGGCTGCTCTCGCCCAGCTTCTTCAGCTTCTCGCCGTCGCAGAGCTACACCACGGCGGGCTCGTTCGTGTACTTCCTCCTGCAGCGCTACGGCGCCGTGCGCGTGCAGGCGATCTACCGACGCGGTGGCGCGCCCGCCGCCTTCGCCCCGGTCTTCGGCAAGCCGCTCGCCGAGCTCGAGGCCGAGTGGCACGCCGAGATCATGCAGGCGCCGCTCCTGCCCGCCGACCTCGAGATCGCGCGCGAACGCTACCGTCGCCGCGCCATCTTCGCGCGCCCGTGCCCGCACGCGATCGCCGACCGCCTCGACGAGGCGCAGCAGCAGATGGCCGAGGGTGCGGAGCGCGCCGCGATCGCGACGCTGCGGCGCGTGTGCAAGGACGATCCCGGCGAGCCGAACTACCGGCTGCTGCTGGCGCTGGCGCTCGGCCGCGTGGGCGACGACGCCGCCGCGTTCGCGACCTACGCCGAGATCGCCGACGACGACGGCACGCGTTACTCGGCTCCGCTGCGCGCGCGCGCGCTGTGGCGCGCCGCCGATCTGCACGCGCGCCGGGGCGACCTGGCGCAGGCGACCTCCCTGGTCGACCGCGCGCTCGCGCTCGGCATCGACGAGGACGCGCGCCGCAACCTGCTCATCCGTCGGCGCGCCTTCGCCGCGCCGCCCGAGGACGCGGGCGCACGTGCGCTACGCGACTACCTGGTGCCCGCCGACCCGCCGCCCGAGCGCGAGGACGACGTCCTGCCACCCGACGAGGATCCCCTGCTGGCGCGCGCGCAGACCCTGCCCGGTCACCTGGGGGCGATCGGCCACTACCTGTACGGTCGGCTGCTCACGCAGAACGGCCGCCATGCCGAGGCCGCCCCGGAGCTCGCCGCCGCGGCCGCGGTCGGTCTCGACGAGCCGCTGGTGCGGCGCGAAAACGATCGCCTGCTGGCGCGCGCCGCCTTCCTGGCCGGCGACCTCGCCACCGCGCGCGACGCGGCCACGCGGCTCGCCGCCGCCGAGCAACCGCTGCAGGTCAGGCTGGAGGGTGAGGACTGGCTGGCGCGCGTGGCGTTCAGCGAGGTGCGCCGCTGACGCGGCGCTCCGCCTACATCCCCGAGACGAACATCCAGTGCTCGCCGTCCCACTCGAGGACGAGCTCGTTCTGGTCACGCTGGTCCATGCGCTGCTCGCCCTTGGGCGTGGTGATCGTGTAGCTCGCGTCGATCACGACCTCGACGAAGGCGAGCTCACCCTGGCGGCGGACCTTGAGGTATTTCATGGAGTAGCGGATGTCGTCGGCGCGCTGGAAGCGCCCGGTGAGCACCTCGCGCAGGCCGTCGTACCCGTAGTCGTCGGCGCCCGTGGGCGTGCCGCCATCTTCCCAGTAACTCTTGGCGGCCATTGCCATGATCGCCGGGGCGTCCTTGCGCTCGACCGCCTGGCGGTAGCGCTCGATCACGCCGATGATCGTGCGGTTGTCCGCGCTGTCCTCGACGCGCGTGCCCTTGATGTAGCTGTTGCCACCGGTGCAGCCGGTGACGCCGAGGGCCAGCATGGCCGCGACGACGAACGCAAGTGCTCGAATTCTCATCCGTTTAAGTCCTCTGAATCGATGCAACGCGCGACCAGCGCCGGGCATTCCGAGGCCGCCGCAAAAGCTCGCGGAGCATACCAGAGCGTCCTTGGTTCATCGCAAGTTCCTGCCCTTACTTGTGTTTCGCAGGGTGGTTGCTATGCTGCACACGGTTTTTACGTATTGGGAGGAGATGTCGGAATGGTTGATAAGCCGCGTGCCCATCCTCGCTACGAGATCGACGCCTACGTGGACGTCACGGGCGGCGAAGTCCTCCTGTACCACCGCATCCAGAACATCTCGCTAGGTGGCATCTGCATCCAGACGCCGGCGCTCGCCGAGGTCGGCTCGCCCGTCGACGTCGTGATAAACTTCCCTGACCTCGGCGCCCAGATGCAGCTCAGGGGGCTGGTGACCTGGGCCAACCGGACCCCGCCGCAGGACGTCGGCATCAAGTGGGTCGAGATCGACGAAGAGCGCCGCGAGATGCTGAAGAAGTACATCTCGCTGGTGAAGACGCGCGAGATCACGAACCCCGGCGTCAGCCAGCTGGCGTAGTCCCCAGGGAGCACGCCTCCGCGCGCGCTCCTGCTCTGCGTTCCCACCCTCCGAAATCGCCGCGTCAGCTCAGTCCGGTCATCGTCGCGAAGCCGCGCTCGCCGAGCGCGCGCCAGTCGACCAGGCGGCGGTGGTAGCGGCGGTAGTCCTTGGTTGCCTTGACCAGCGGCGAGGCGCGCGGGTCGAGCTCGACGTCGGTGATGCGCGTGACCACGAAGCGCATCGCGGCCGCGCGCGCCTCGGTGGCCAGGAGCGCGCGCTCCTCGGCCGTGAGCGTTCGCGCGCCCTGGTAGCCGGCCACGAGCGCGCGGGCGCGTTCGGGCACGATGCTGTCGCCGTAGCACCAGGCGTTCAGACACACCGCCAGGTCGTAGGCGAACGCGCCATCGGAGGCCTGCTCGAAGTCGAGCAGCACGAAGCCACGATCCGGGCGCACCAGCACGTTGTCGACGAAGAGATCGCCGTGGATCACGCCCTGCGGCAGCGCGTCGCGGCGTGCTCGGACGGCCTCGAGCGCCGCGATCTCGTCGCCCACGTCGGCGATCACGGCCGCGAGCTCGCTGCCCGCCGGCGCCGCCGGGAGGCCGCGGTGGCGCTCGACGATGCGCGCGAACGCGTACCGGCTCGCGCGGCGCCGCGGGAAGTCGGCGGCGGCGCGGTGCAGCGCCCCGAGCGCGGCGCCGGCGGCGCGCGCGTCGTCGGGGGTGAGCGCGCGCGTGCGCAGCGGCTGCGCGTCCACCCAGGGGAAAAGCGTGACCAGGCCCACCGAGGTGCGCGCGTAGGG
>JBKJOI010000002.1:0-12772 GCA_046595695.1 Haliangiales bacterium
ACCCGCCACCCGCCACCCGCCACCCGCCACCCGCTACCCGCCACCCGCCACCCGCTACCCGCGCTTTGCGCCCGCGCCGGCGCCGCGTGCCACGCGCGGCACCTCGCGGTCGTCGACGTAGACGCGCCGCCCGTCGTCCTCGATGCGCGCGTTCTCGAGCAGCGCGTAGGCGGCGGTGCGGCCGAAGCGCGCGGGCAGCTTGCCGCCGCGCACGTCGCAGTAGGGCACGTCGTCCTCGTCGATCCGCAGCGTCTTCAGGTCGAGCGGCTCGAGCGTGCCGTCGGAGAGCGCGAGCAGGCGCTCGGGCAGCAGCGAGCGCACCACCAGCGGCGCGTCGTCGACGGTGACGAAGGCCCAGTTCACCGAGTTCTTGAGGATGTAGCGCCCGCTCTCGGGATCGATGTCGACCCAGCCGGCGAGCGAGCGCACCAGCGCCTCGTGGGTGATCTCCGCGCCCTCGTTCCAGAACCGGCCGTCGCGATCGATGCGGATCTTGGTCTCGCGCGAGAGCACGAAGGGCGCGGCGGGCGGCACACCAGGGTTCAGGGGATCGGGTTCCACCTGCGAAATCTAGCGCGGGCACGACACCGGGGCGGATTTTTTCCCTACGACCCCGCGCTCGCCACGATCGCCGCGCGCCGCGCTCGCCTGGAGGCGGCGTTCGCGCAGCGCCCCGAGGTGCTGGTGATCCAGCAAGCCGTGGACGACGCCCCCGAGCTGTTCGACCTCGTGGAGCGCTGCTCGCAAGCGGACGGTATGGCCGTCATCTGCTCGACGCTCGAGCTCGACGTCGCCCGCCGGCTAAGCGGACGCGTCTACTGGTTCGACTCGCGCGAGCTCCTCGCCAGCGGGACCCTCGACGAGCTCGCGGCGGCGCCGACAGATGCGGACATGGCGCAGCAGCTCGGCTGGCGCGTGTTCCACGAGCAGGTCGGACCGAGCCTGAGCGACGACGCGTCGCCCTGTCCGGCGGAGCTGCGGCTCTCCGAAGGCGTGGTCATCCCGGCGCCCTGGAAGACCAAGTCGATGCACACGTCGATCGCCGGCGGTGGTGGCTTTGCCTCCGTGACGCACGTGCTGCGCTGGGCCGTGCATCCCGAGGCCATCGGGCTCTCCTCGCCGCAGGCGGATCAGGACACGATCTCGCTGCCTGCTGAGGTGGAGCGCGTGGAGCCGGCCGCCCAGGGCGGCCTCCACGTGTCGGTCGCCGTACCGGGCGGCCGCGGCTACGGCTTCAGGATCCCGCCGGCGCGGCACCCGGCCGCCGACGGCGTCGTGGTAGGTGCGCGCGTGAGCATCCGCTTCGCGCGCTCCGCGCTGCGCTTCTTCTAGTCGAGCTTGGCCAGCGCGGGCACGACAGCGGGGCGGTATTTTTGTACTCTACAAAGACATGCAGGTCGTGCTCGTCGTCGCCGCCATCTTGATCGCGCTCGCGCTCGTCACGCTGTTCTGGCTGGGGAGAAAGGGCCGTCTGCCGTCGGGACGGCTGTCGCGCCTGGGTCGCATGGGCCGGCTGTCGGCGGGCATGTCGGCGAGCTGGCTGGGCGCGAGCGTGCGCCGGGTGTTCGCCGGCAAGGCGGCGCGCGGGCGCATCGACGAGGCCCGCCGCAAGGCCGACGCGAAGCGGGTCACCGAGACGATGGGCCAGATGAAGGGCGCCTTCATGAAGCTCGGCCAGATGATGTCGTTCATCGACGGCGGCGTGCCGGCCGAGTACCAGGAGGCGCTCAAGCAGCTGCAGAGCCAGGCGCCGCCCATGGACTTCGCGCTCGTGCGCGACACCATCGAGCGCGAGCTGGGCAAGCCGCTCGAGCGCCTCTTCGCCCGCTTCGACGAGAAGCCCATCGCCGCCGCGTCGATCGGCCAGGTCCACCGCGCGACCCTGCCCACCGGCGAGGAGGTCGCGGTGAAGGTGCAGTACCCGGGCGTCGCCGCCGCCATCCGCGCCGACCTCGACAACATGGACATCCTGCAGCGTTCCCTGAAGCTCATCTACCCGTCGCACGATCCGCAGCCGGTGATCGACGAGCTGCGCGGCCGCATCTTCGAGGAGTTCGACTACCGGAACGAGCTGCGCAACCAGACCGAGTTCGCCGAGCTCTACGCCGGGCACCCGCACTTTCACATCCCGCGCGCCTACCCGTCGCACTCGTCGGCGATGGTGCTGACCTCCGAGTTCGTGCGCGGCCGCAAGTTCGACGACGTGGTCGCCCAGGACGCCACGGCGCGCGGCCGCTACGCCGAGATCATCTACCGCTTCGTGTTCGGCTCGATCCTGCGCAGCCAGCTCTTCAACGGCGACCCGCACCCGGGCAACTACCTGTTCGGCGACGACGGGCGCGTGGTCTTCCTGGATTTCGGCTGCGTGAAGCGCTTCGGCGCCGACATGGCGGGCGTGTGGGCGCGCCTGGTCGGCTGCCACTTCCAGGGCGACCGCGCCGGCTTCCGTGCCCACGCGGTCTCGCTCGGCTTCATCAAGGAGTCGACCGCCATCGACGCGGATCAGCTCTACGAGTACTTCCAGTTCTTCTACGAGCCGTTCCGCTTCGACCGCGAGTTCAGCTTCAGCCGCGAGTACATCGCCGCGTCGTTCAAGCAGGTGTTCGCGCCCGAGGGCCGCTTCTCGGGCATGTCCAAGCGCATGGCGATGCCGGGCGACTTCGTGTTCGTGAACCGCATCCAGTGGGGCGTGTTCTCGATCCTGGGCCAGCTGGGCGCGCAGCGGAACTTCCACCGCATCCACCGCGAGTACCTGTGGGGCGAGCCGCCCGCGACCGTCCTGGGTGAGGAAGACCTCGCCTACTGGAAGCGCCGCGGCGTGCACCACGCGGCCGCGGCGTTGCCGCCGCTGTCGTTCGACGGTGTGGGCGTGCCGCCCTCCGCGGCCGCCTGATTGCCGCGCTCGTCGCGTTCGGCGCCGCCGCCGAGCTGGCCGTGGTGGTGGCGCCGCCGCCGTGCGCGGCGTCGCGCAGGCCAACCCGGCCGCGCGCGCCGGTGCACAGGTGTTCACCATTGGCGGCGGCGCACACGGCCCGCGCGCGCCGCGCAAGTGTCACTTGCTTGACGAGCTGGCGCGCGACCCCGCGTCATTTCCTTGACGAGCTGCGCCTCCGCTCAAGGCTCGTCGACGTCGTCCTCGGCGGCGCCGCCGTCGCCGAACTTGCCGTCGTCGTCCACCAGCTCGTGCTGCTTGAGCAGATCGGTCAGGTGGTTGCGGTCCATGTTGGCCTCGCGCGCGGCGCGCGAGACCACGCCGTCGTTGCGCCGCAGGAGCTCGCGCAGGTAGCGCCGCTCCCACACCGCCACCCAGCGCTTCTTGGCGTCGCGAAAGGAGACCCCTTCCTCGAAGTCGGTCTGGTCGTCCCGGGACGCGGCCGAGTCGAAGGCCTGGCGCGCCGCCAGCTGCGCGTCGTCGTCGGTCTCGTTGAGCACGAGCATGCGCTCGATGGCGTTGCGCAGCTCGCGCACGTTGCCCGGCCAGGCGCGCGCGGCGAGCTGGGCGACGAGCTCCGCGGGCGCCCGCTTGCCGGCCGAGAGCTCCTTGTAGAGCTGCTCGATGAGCAAGGGCAGGTCCTCGACGCGCTCGGCCAGGGAGGGCAGGCGCAGCTGGACGATGTTCAGGCGGTAGAACAGATCGGCGCGGAAGCGGCCGCGCTGGACCTCCTGGCGCAGGTCCCGGTTGGTCGCCGCGATGACCCGGACGTCGAGGTCGATGCTCGTGCAGCCGCCCACGCGGGTCACCTTGCGGCGGTCGAGCGCGCGCAGCAGCTTGGGCTGCAGCTCGAGCGGTAGCTCGCCGATCTCGTCGATGAAGATGGTGCTGCCGCGAGCGCTCTCGAAGGCGCCTACACGCAGGGTGTTCGCGCCGGTGAACGCACCCTTCTCGTGACCGAACAGCTCGCTCTCGAAGAGCGACGGCGCGCTGGCGCCACAGTCGACCACGACCAGCGGCTTGCCCCGGCGCGCGCTGGCGGCGTGGATGGCCTCGGCGACCAGGCCCTTGCCGGTGCCGGTCTCGCCCTCGACGAGCACGGTCGCGTCGGCGGCGGCGATGCGGGGCAAGAGCGCCACGATCCGTCGCATGGCCGGGCTCCGTCCGCGGATCACGCCGAACCTGCTACCCGAGTCTTCCTTTTCCCGCGCCGGGGTGGCGCGTGTGGGAGTCGTCGCACCCTCGGCCTGCGGAGTGTGGTCGTCGTAGTCGAGCAGCATAGTCGCCACGTATGCAGCACGAGCCGTGCCAGCGCACAGGGCGTAGCCGGGCCGCTCAGGACCGAGCTACCTCAGCGTTCGATTCTTCGGTTTGGTCAGCACGATCTGCAGGTCGCCCAGGGCGCGCTCGGCGAACGCGGCCTCCGAGAAGCAGAGGTACATCTCCCACATGCGGATGAAGCGCTCGTCGAAGCCGAGCGCGCGCACCGCGGGCAGCTGCGCAAAGAAGCGCTCGCGCCACGCGCGCAACGTCGGGGCGTAGTGGCGGCCGATGTCTTCCAGGTGGTGCACGGTCAGATCGCTGGCCGCGCCGGTGGCGCGCACGATGGCCGCGAGCGACGGGATGACCGCGCCGGGGAAGATGTACTTCTGCGTCCAGTCGACGTTCCTGCGGTACCGGTGGAAGCGCTGCTCGGGCATCGAGATCGTCTGCAGCAGCATGGTGCCGGTGGGCGTGAGCAGCGCCGAGCACTTGCGGAAGTACTCGCCCCAGTACTCGGGGCCGACAGCCTCGAACATCTCGATCGAGACGATCTTGTCGAACTGCGCGCGCTCGGGCACGTCGCGGTAGTCGCAGAACTGCACCAGCACGCGGCCCGAGAGCCCGGCGAGGGCCACGCGGTCGCGCGCCAGCCGCTCCTGCTCGCGCGACACGGTCACGGTCGTCACCCTGCAGCCGCGCGTGCGCGCCGCGTGCACCGCGAAGCCGCCCCAGCCGCTGCCGATCTCGAGCACGTGGTCGTCGGGGCCGAGGCGCAGCTTGTCGCAGATGGTGTCGAGCTTGCGCCGCTGCGCCGCCGCCAGGTCGTCGCCACCTTCGTAGATCGCGCACGAGTACAGCATGCTGTCGTCGAGAAACAGCCGGTAGAAGTCGTTGCCCAGGTCGTAGTGCGCGCGGATGTTGCTGCGGCTGCCGGCGCGGCTGTTCTTGCGCAGCCGGTGCGCCACCAGGCTGGCCAGCTGGCCGACGCGCGCGAGCGGCGAGTCGAGGTCGATCCACTCGAGGTTGCGCACGAACAGGCTGACCAGCCGGGTGAGATCGTCGGCGCGCCACAGGCCGTCCATGTAAGCCTCGCCGGCGCCGACCTCGCCGCTGGTCAGCACGCGCACGAAGAACGCGTCATCGTCGACGAACAGGGTGACGTGCTCGCTCGAGCGTAGGTCGCCGAGCTCGCGCGTCTCGCCGTCGGGCAACCGGACGGTGAGCCGACCTTCACGGAGCCGTGCGAGCGCGCCCAGGACCAGCTTGCGCGCCAGCCGCGTGGTCGCGGGCGGCGCCACGTCGGGCAGCACGAGTGAGCGAGGCCGGTCGATCATGTCTTCTCCTGGCGGCAGCGGGGTCGTAAGGCGGTTCGGCGTGGAAGCTCGCGCCGCGCAGCCACAGCCGCAGCGCCTGCCAGTGGATGCGGCCGATCACCTGCAGCGTCGACAGCGGGTAGCGCAGGCACAGCTGGGCGAGCGTGGCGTCGGTGAGCGGCCGGCGCACGCCGGTGAGGCGCACGTGGAACAGCGGATCGCCGGCGGCGCCGCCGGGTGGCCGCACGTCCATGGCGAGCTCGAGCCGCTCGCCGAGCTCGCGGAAGTGGAAGCGGTAACCGAGCTCGAGGTCGAAGAACGGCGACACGTGCAAGAGCTTGTCGGCGTCGTAGGCGTGGCCGCGCGCCGCCGGCACGCGCGCCCGCTCGTCGAGCAGGTAGCGGTGCACCTTGCCGAAGGTGTTACGCACCTCGGCGATCACGGCGGCGAGCGTGCCGTCCGGCGCGTGGCAGTACGTGAAGGTCACCGGGTTGAACACGTAGCCGAGCACGCGCGCGTGGGTGAGCAGCTCGAAGCGCCAGCCGTCGCCGTCGCCGACCGGCACGCCGCCCGCGCGCAGGAAGTCGAGCGCGGCCGCGCGCAGGCCGCGCGCGCCGGCGAGCGCATGATCGCGATCGTGCAGCGCGACCAGGTTGCGACGGTTGTGCGAGAACAGGCGCAGCTCGCCGTCGAGCGCGTCCAGCTCGTCGAGATCGAGGAGCAAGTGCCAGACCGGATACTCGAAGCGATGCGCGATCGGCCGCGCGCGCACGTGCAGCAGGCGCGCCTCGTAGACGCACGAGCGCCGCATGCTCAGGCCGCGCGCCTCTCGACCAGGTCGCGCTCGAGCAGGGCGGCGGCCTCGAGCCCGGAGCGCAGGCCGTCCTCGTGGAAGCCGTGGCCGTGGTATGCGCCGGCGAAGTAGGTGTGCAGCGGGCCCTGCAACCGGGGCAGCTGCGCTTGCGCGCGTAGCGCGGCGAAGTCGTAGCGCGGGTGCGCGTAGCTCAGGCGCCGGATCACGCGCGCCGGGTCGATCTCGCGCGACGGGTTCAGCGTCACCAGGTACTGCTCCGGGCCGTCGAGGCCCTGCAGCCGGTTCATCCAGTAGGTCGCGCCGACGCGCCGCTCGGGCGCGCGGCAGTCCTCGGTCTGGTAGTTCCACGCCGAGCGCGCGCGCGGCTGCGGCAAGAAGCTCTCGTCGGTGTGCAGCCAGACGTCGTTCGGGGTGTAGCCGAGCGCGCCGAGCACGCGCTGCTCGTCGGCCGAGGCGCCGTCGCCCAGCAGTGCCAGTGCCTGGTCGGAGTGGGTCGCGACGAGCACGCGATCGAAGCGGCGCGCGCCACCGGGCAGCCGCAGCGTGACGCCGCGCTCGTCTCGGCCTATGCGCGCGACCGGCGCCGCGCGGTGCACGCGCAGGCCGTGCTGCTCGCACAGCGCGCGCACGTAGGCCTGGCTGCCGCCGACCACGGTGCGCCAGCGCGGCGCGCCGACCAGGCTCATCATGCCGTGGTTGGCCTGGAAGCGCAGGAACGCGATCGCCGGGAAGTCGAGCAGCTCGCGCGCCGACGTCGACCAGATGGCCGCGCCCATCGGCAGCACGAAGTGATCGATGGCGCCGCGCGCGATGCCGCGCCGGTCGAGCCACTCGCCCAGGGTCAGGTTGGCGGCGCTGGCGTCGTGGAGCGCCTGGTGCCCGGCGCGGAAGAAGCGCAGCACCTCGCTGATCAGGCGCCAGTGCGCCGGGCTGCGCACGTTCCTGCGCTGCGCGAACAGCGCCGACAGCCCCGCCGAGCCGTACTCCAGGTCGCAGCGCCGGCAGCTGGCCGAGAAGGACATGTCGGTCGCGCGCGTCGGCACGCCCAGCTCGGCGAGCAGGCGCGAGAACAGCGGGTAGGTGCGCTCGTTGTAGATGATGAAGCCGGTGTCGACCGGCACGCGCCGCCCGTTGGCGGCGTCCACCTCGATCGTATGGGTGTGTCCGCCGATCCGGTCCTCGGCTTCGAAGACCTCGACGTCGTGACGAGTGTGGAGCGCGCGTGCCGCTGCCAGACCTGAGATGCCTGCCCCGATGATAGCGATGTGCATGGTTTGGGTGGGTCGGACGTGATTGTGTTTCCACGTACGGTGCTCGAGTCAACCCGGATCTCTTTCCAAGAAGTTGGATCTGGCTCAACATTTGGGCTCATGACGCCCGTGAACGTCGCCGTGCTCGGGATCGGTCGGATCGCCGACAAGCACCTGGTGCCCGCGCTGGCCCGAGTGCCCGCGGCGCGGCTGTGGAGCGTGCTGTCGCGCGACGCCGGCCGGGCACAAGAATTCGCGGTGCGCCACGAGGCGGCGGCGCCGCAGCCCGCGCACACCGACCTGGCCGCGCTGCTCGCCGACCCCGACCTGCACGCGGTCATCATCGCGTCACCCGACGGGCTGCACGCCGAGCAGACGCTCGCCTGTGCGCGCGCCGGCAAGCACGTGCTGTGCGAGAAGCCGCTCGCGATCTCGGCGGAAGAGGCGCGCGCCATGGCCTCTGCCTGCGCCGCGGCCGACGTGCGCCTGGGCGTGGCCTACCACCTGCGCTGGCACACTGGGCACCGCATGCTGCGCGCGCGCGTGGCCGGCAAGGGTGCCGGGCCCGGCAAGGCCGGCGAGCTGGGCGAGCTGCGCCACATGCGCGTGGCGTGGACCTACCGCGCCACCGACGCCAGCAACTGGCGCGCCGCCGCCGAGGTCGGGCGCTGGTGGAGCCTCGCCAGCGTCGGCACCCACGCGGTGGACCTGGTGCGCTGGTTCATGACGCCGAGCTGCGGCGAGGTCGTCGAGCTGAAGAGCGTGATCACGCGCCCGGTGTGGAAGGGTCCGCACGACGAGACCGCGGTGCTCGCGCTGCGCTTCGCCTCGGGCGCCACCGCCGAGATCCTCACCTCGGTGCTGTTCGAGGCGCCGACCGCGCTCGAGATCCACGGGGCGCTCGGCTCGGCGTGGGCCGACGGGACGCTCGGGCCGCACGGCGCGGGCGCGATCCGCATGCGCCCGAGTGGCGGCGGCGCCCAGCCGAGCGATCTCCTGTTCAAGCCGGTGAACCCGTACGTCGGCGAGATCGCCGACTTCGTCGCCGCGATCCGCGACGGGCGCCCGCCCGAGGTCGATGGCGCCGAGGGCCTGCGCAACGTCGAGCTGCTCTGCCAGGCCGCGCCGCTCGCCGCCTCCGTCTGAGAGCTGCTTGGACCGGCGGCACGATCCGCAGCTGCTGTCGATCCTCGGCTCGGCGTGACGAAGGGCCCGGCGTACCGGCACATGCTGGAGCAGAACATCGCGCGGAATCCGGACGATGCTGCGCTCCGGGCGGGGGCCCGGGAGATGCTCGTGGCGGCGGATCAGTCGTAGGTGGCGCGGCGGCAGGCGCGCCGTCGCTGTCGGGGCGTGTGGGTCCAGCGCAGCTCTGCCATCGCTGTCAGGGTTTGCTCGATCCGTCGAAAGCCTGTCGCCCTGACGGAGCGTTAGTCAACGCCGATTCACCTCTCATCCATCCGATATCGCGGAAGATTCCGGCCCGTACGTCGCGCTGGCCCAGCAGTTGCTCTATCTGTCTCCATGACCCGGTTCACCACGTTCGCCGCTCTCGTCGCGCCCCTCGCCACCGCCGCTGCCGCCGCCGCGATCCTGCTCGCGCCCGCGACCGCGGCCGCCGAGGGCGGCCCCTACACCTGTGCGCCCAACGCCCCGGGCGGCGACGTGCTCCTCTGTGTCCCGGCGGCGCCCCCGGTGCCGCAGGCCACGGACGCCGAGGAGCCGGATCTCGGCGCGACGCTCGCGCCGGTCTACGCGCCGCCGGTGTACGCGCCGCCGCCGCCGCCGCCGCCGCCCTACGGCTACCCGGTGCTGCCGCCTGCCGAGCAGACGCTCGCGGGGCGCACGCACAACTGGCTCGCGCCGACGGGTGAGATGCTGCGCGCCGGCGACGCGCGCGTGACGCTGCACCAGTTCATCTACGCCGAGGCCGCGTACGGCCTGAGCGACCGCTTCGAGATCAACGCGACCGCGCCGATCATCCCAATCTTCGGGTCGGCGGGCGTGCGCCTCGGCCTCACGCCGATCACGTCCAACCTGCGCCTGGTCGTCGGCGGCAGCGTGTGGTTCCCGATGTTCGCCGAGGACGAGGGCGATCAGGTCGCCGTGATCTCGGGCACCGTCACCGCCGCGTACCAGACCGAGCGGCTGAACCTGCACGGCTCGCTCTCGCTGTTCACGCCGGTCGGCGACGACGAGGGCGACGAGCAGCTCGGCATCACCAGCATCGGCGGCACCTTCAAGCTGGGCCGCAAGACCGCGCTCATGGCCGAGTACGTCCAGGTCATCGTCGGCGACACCGAGTACGCCGATCGCTTCGCTCTCTCTGCGGTCGGCGTCAAGTTCCTCGGCGCGCACACCGACGTCGACGTCGGCTACGTCTTCCCCCACCTCAGCGACGAGGACAACGGCGACGACAACGACTTCTTCGGCATGCCCATGCTCACCGTCAGCCACAAGTTCTAGCCCGGGGACAGGATCTACCAGGTAGATCCTGTCCCCCCCGGGTCAGTCGTCGACGCTGAGGGCGTCGCGGCCGACCTGGTGGGCAGTCTGGGCGGCGACGAGGTTCGCGTAGTGGCCGCCCAGGGCCAGGAGCTGGGCGTGGGTGCCCTGCTCGGCGATGGTGCCGTCGTGCATGACGAGGATGAGGTCGGCGTCGACGACGGTGCTGAGGCGGTGCGCGATCACGACGCGCGTGCACTTCAGCTCGGCGAGCTCGGCCTGGACGCCGCGCTCGGTGATGCCGTCGAGCGCGCTGGTGGCTTCGTCGAGGATGAGCACGGCCGGCTCGCAGAGCAGCGAGCGCGCGAGCGCCAGGCGCTGGCGCTGGCCCCCCGAGAGGGACGCGCCGCGATCGGTCAGCGGCGTGTCGTAGCCCATGGGCATGGCCAGGATGTCGTCGTGGACGCGGGCGCGCTTCGCCGCGCTGACGACCTCGTCGGCGCTCGAGCCCGGCTTCGCGAGCGCAATGTTCGCGCGGATCGTCGAGCCGAAGAGGTACGGGTTCTGCGTCACGATGCCGAGCTGCCGCCGCACCGAGCGCAGGTCGAAGTCGGCCAGGTTGTAGGTGTCGTAGGAGATGCGGCCCGAGGTCGGCTGGTAGAGCCCCGCGAGCAGCGCGGTCAGCGTGGACTTGCCTGCGCCCGAGCGCCCGACCACGCCGACGAACGCCCCGGACGGGATCTCGACGGTGACCTCCTTGACGACGAACGGCGCGAGCGGCGCGTAGCGAAAGCTGACCTTGTGCAGCGAGATCGAGCCGCGCAGCTTGGGCGCCGGCCGCACCTTGTCGGGGTCCTGCTCGGGCGTCGCGTGCAAGACGTCGTCGATGCGCTCGGTGTAGCTGGCGATGGTCTGGAACTGCATCGCGGTGCCGATCAGCGTGGCGAGCGGCGACAGGAAGCCGCTCGCGAGCGCCGACAGCGCCAGCATGGTGCCCAGCGACATGCTGCCGTCGAGCACCTGGAGCGCGCCCCACGCCAGCACCACCAGCGGCGACGCGAAGCGCAACGTGCCCATGGTCGACTCGACCACGGCGTTCAGCTTGCCGCGCAGGATCGACGCGTTCAGCACGTCGACGAACAGCTGCGACCAGTGCTCGGCGGCGCGCTGCTCGGCGCCCAGCGACTTGAGCGTCTCCATGCCCGACAGCATCTCGATCTGGTAGCCCTGCGAGCGCGCCTCCTTGACGATCGACTGCGAGGTCAGCTCGCGCTGCTGCCGGCGCGCCAGCAGGAACACCAGCACGTAGAGTGCGCCCAGGCCGACCACGATCAGCCCCATCGTCGGGCTCGCCAGCAGCAAGATCAGCAGGTAGAAGACCACCAGCACGCCGTCGAGCGCCGCCGACAGCGCGCCCGAGGTGAGCACCTCGCGCACCTGCGCGTTGGAGTTCATGCGCATCATCAGGTCGCCCGACGAGCGCGTCTGGAAGAACGCGTACGGCAGCGACATGAGGTGGTCGAGGAAGCCGAGGGTCATGCGTGCGTCGAGCTGCGTGCGCAGGGTCAGGAACAGGTGCGCGCGCACGAACGCGCCCAGGAACTGGAACAGCACCAGGCCGCCCAGCCCGACCGAGACGATCAGCAGCAGGTGGCGGTCGCCGCGCGGCAGCACGCGGTCGACGACCAGGCTGGTCAAGAGCGGCACCGCCAGCGCGAACAGCTGCAGCAGCAGCGAGACCACGACGATCTGCGCCAGCACGCCCTTGTGCGAGAGCAGGAGCCGGCGCGCGTGCGGCAAGATGCCGGCCTGTCGCTGCGCCTCGGTCCTGAAGTCGTCGCCCGGCTCGAAGTCGAGCACGACGCCGGTGAAGTGGTGCGAGAACTCCTGCATCGGCACGGTGCGGCGCCCGCCCGCCGGATCGACGATGTCGACGCCGTCCTTGCGCAGCCTCTCGAAGACGACGAAGTGCGCAAAGCGCCAGTGCAGGATGGTGCCGGGGTCGAGGTACACGAGCTCCTCGAGATCGACGCGGAAGCCGCGCCCGCGCAGGCCGAACGAGTGCGCCGCGTTGATGAGCCCGTTGGCGGTGAGGCCGTCGCGACCAGGGCCGAGCACATCACGGACCTTGTCGAGCATGATGTGCTTGCCGTGGTAGCCGAGCACCATGGTCAGGCAGGCCGCGCCGCACTCCATCTCGGTGAGCTGCTGGACGAACGGCACGCGGCGCGCGCCGCCCGGCGTGGCGAGATCGCGCAGCGCGGGGAAGCGGCGGAACAGCCCGCCGCCGCCGCCGCCGCCGCCGCCGCCGCCGCTGCCGCTGCCGGCCGGCTCGGGAGAAGGTGGCGCTTGCTCGCTCATGTCGCGTCACTCATCGAAGAACGCCTTCAGCCCCGGAATCAGCGCCGCCGCGATGCTCTCCGAGCCCACGCGCGCCTCGGCGCTGCCCTGCATGCCCTCGAAGTAGGCGTACTCGCGGCCCTGCGCCACGAACGTGCGCGTCGGCAGCCGCGCCGTCACCAGCACCACCGGCCCGGTGATCGGCAGCGTGTCGCCCAGCTCGGGCCCGAGCGTGCGCCGGATCTCCGCCGGGCCCACGACCTCGTCGCCGATCGACTCGATCTCGACCTCGCGGTAGGCGTAGTGGTATCCGGTCATCTCGATGCGCAGCTTCATGCCCGGGCGCAGCCGCGGCCGGTACTGCCCGGGCAGGATGGCGGTCACGCGGAAGCTCGCGTCCTCGGTGACGATCGAC
>JBKJOI010000219.1:0-11117 GCA_046595695.1 Haliangiales bacterium
CTCGAGCTTGTAGACGGTGAACGTCGGCGTCGCTGTGCCGTGGATCGTGACCACGGTCCGCGACCCGTCCTCGCGCGCCTCGAGCTTCTGCACGCGACCGAGCTTCTGCTCGGCGAACGCGGGCGCAGCGGGCGCGAACGTCGCGGCGACGAGCAGCGCGACCGCGGCGAGCGGTGCGGCGCGGCCTCGGCGACGAACCGACGGGAGACTGGGCGGCCTAGCGAACATGGGTCACTCCTCGCAAACACCACGCCCCATTGGCATGGTGAAAGGACACGGTCACGACGCTCACGCGCCTACGTCTGGTTGATCGTGAGTCCCGCCCGACTCCCGACCGTCCGAGGTTCCTCACGGAACCTTACTTCTATAAGTATTGAATCCTATTACAGTTTATAACACGCTAGGGCGTGTCGCCAGTTCCCTCGCGCGGCTGCGCGAGATCGAGCTGCTCCGGATGGAGACGCCACTCTTCTTCACGCGGCTCGGGTGCCGGCTGACCCGGCGGCGCGTCGCCACGGACCTCGACGATGATGCTCGACTGCCCGATCTCCTTCACGCGCGCCTTGTCCTTCGACAGGCAGTCACCGCGGCGCGCGATGTGGCCGAACTTCTGTGTGTCGGTGAACAGCCCGTAGGCGGTGGTGCCCTTCTTCACGATGCCGACCAGCTCGAGGTCGCGCAGGCCGTACTGCTCGGCGACCATGCGCTTGTCGCACTCGTCGACGGTGAGCGGGTTCTTGCCCGTCTGCACCGCCTGCGCCTGATCGTCGACCAGGTAGGAGCGGAAGGGGTCGCGGTTCTTGTCGCCGGTCATGTCGGGCGCGAACATCTCGGGCGCGAAGGCGATGCGGTAGAGGGCGTCGTCGACCTTGGGGTAGGTGACCAGCGGCTGCGGGCCGCCCTTGCCGCCCTTGCCGCCCGCCTTCTTGGCCGCGGCCGCCTTGGCCTCGGGATCGGTCGAGGCGCCGCCGGCCTTCACCGGCTGCGCCTTCTCGGTGGCCGGTGCCTTGGCCGCGCCGCCCTCGTCGTCGCCGCAGGCCGACGCGGCCAGCGAGGACAGCGAGAACGCGGCGAGCACGGCGAACGTTTTCAGGTGAGTGCCACGGCAACGCATCATGGGCTCTTCCCCGTCCTCGGCGCGCCGGGTATCGCGGGCGTCGCGGCTGGCGCGGGCGTCGCGGGCGTCGCGGGTGTCGCGGGTGTCGCGGGCTTGGCGCCACCTTCGGGCTTGGCGCCGCCCGCGGGCGCTGCACCGGGCTTGGCGCCTTCGCCGGGCTTGGCCTCGTCGGCGACGGTCTTGGGCGGCGCGTCGGCCTGCCGGAACGTCGAGGCCGAGAAGCGCGCGGTCAGCAGCATCTGCTCGCCGTCCTTCTTGGCGTCGCCGATGAAGAGGTCCTCGACCGTGATGATGCGGCGCGTCTCGTAGAGCAGCTTGAAGTACTGGACGATCTGGTAGAAGTCGCCGCGGACCTCCATCTTCACCGGGACCTTCACGTAGGTCTCGACGGGGATCTCGTTCTCGCGGCTCCACTTGACCAGCTGCACGTTGGCGGCGATCGCCTGCGACTGCAGCGAGACGAAGAACGACGGCAGCTCTGACGACGCGGGCAGCGCGATCTGGTTCTTGGCCAGGCCATCCTGGATGGCCTTCTTCTTGGTGAGCAGGTCGCGGTACTGCTTCTGCCGCTCCTTGAGCTTGACCTCGTCGGCGGCGAGCTTGCGCGCGGTCGCCTTGCCCGACTCGAGCTGATCCGAGAGATCGCTGTAGAACATGTACCAATAGAGCAGGCCGAGCAGCGCGGCGAGGCCGACGAAGACGCCGACCTTGACGCCGGTCGACGCGCGCGTGAAGCGATCGACGAGCTGGTTGCTGCCGGCCGACGGGGCTGGGCCGGCCATGTCAGTAGACCACCTTTCCCGAGACGGTGAAGCGATAGAACTGCATCTTGCTCTTGGCGTCCTTCTCGCTGCTGCCGCCCTCGGGGACGACGTTCAGGAAGAAGACCGAGGCCTGCAGGCGCAGCGCGAGCTGCGTCACGTCGGTGTCGGATTGCGCGCCGCCCTTGATGGTGAAGCCGCCGTCGGCCTCCTCGATGCTGTTGATCCAGACACGCTTGGGATCCCAGGCGAGGTTCCACTGCCGGTTGGGATCGGTCTTCACGCGCTCGGCCATGTCGGGCGACATGGTCGGCTGGTGACCCTTGGTGAGGATCGAGCCGAGCTCCCGCAGGAACCAGGCGGGCACCGCGCGCGCGTTGGAGAGGCGCTTGATGGCCTCTTCCTGCTGCAGGAGCGCCTGGTACTGCTGGTTGACGACGTCGAAGTCCTTGGTGGTCTTCGCCATCTCCTCGTTGCTCTTGCGGACCTTGGAGTTCGTGGCCTCCTGCGCGGACACCTGGTCGGTGAGCGGCAGGTGGACCAGGAAGAACACGGCGACCGCGGCCGCCATGACGGCGCCCATGCCGGCGGCGATCGCGTTCTGGCCCTTGGGCGCGCGCTTGGCCTTCTTCTCGCGGAGCAGGTTTATGCGGATCATGGTCTATCGCGTCTCCCCGACCGCACGCAGCGCGAGGCCCAGGCCGACCATGGACTCGGGCGCGTGCGCGCGCAGGTAGCCCGGATCGAGCTTGGGATCCAGGGTCACGCGCTTCCACGCGTCGACGACCTCGACGGGCAGGCGTGAGCGTTTCTCGATCGAACGATGCAGCGCCGCGACCTTCGCGGAGCCGCCCGAGAGGAAGATCTTGGTGACGTTGGCGTCAGCGGAAGTCGCCAGGAAGAAGTCGAGCGAGCGCTGGAACTCGCCGGCCATGACGTCGGCGACCGACTCCATGATCTTCTCGACCTCCTGCGGGACGACGCCGTGCTCGTCGTGCGAGCCGCCCACCTTGTAGGCCTCGGCCTCGTCGTGCGAGACGTTGAGCTGCTTCTGGATCTCCTCGGTGAACGCGTTGCCACCGATCGTCACGTCGCGCGTGAACGCGCTCATGCTGTCCTTGACGATGTTGATGTTGGAGATCGCGGCGCCGATGTTGACCAGCACGATCGTCTCGCCCGGCGCGGTCTGGTAGTTGACCTCGAAGGCGTTCTGCACGCTGAACGCGGCGACATCGATCACGCGCGGCACGAGTCCGGCCTCGCGCGCCACGGCCGCGTAATCGTGGACGACTTCCTTCTTGGCCGCGACCAGCACGAGCTCCATCTGGCCGCTCGCGTTCTGCTTGTTGATCACCTGCCAGTCGATCTCGACGTCGTCCTTGGCGAACGGAATGTGATGCTCCGCCTCCCAGGGAATCTGCTCCTGCAGCTCGTCGTCGCTCATCTGCGGCACGGAGATCTTCTTGATGATCACCGAGTGACCGGCGATCGCGAGAGCGACCTCCTTCTGCCGGATCTTGAGGCGTCCGAACAGCTCGCGGATCCCGTCGACGACGGCCGACTGGTTCATGATCGTGCCGTCCACGATCGTCTGCGGCGGCAGGGGCTCGAGCGCGAAGCTCAGCAGCGCGATGCCCTTCTTGGAGGTCTTGGCCGTCACGACCTTGATGGAGCTCGAACCGATGTCCAGTCCGATGCAATTCTTCATGCCTGCCCCGGGCCTTTCCAACGCAACGGGCGTCGCGTCCGGCGTGATTGTTTCACGCATACCGGCATGTCCGCAAATCGGGAGACGGCCCTCAGCGAGAAGCTTTGCGCGCTACCACAGCCCCAGGCCTGATCGGTGCGATTCACACCTACATCTTCACCGCGCGCGCAGACCGGCGCAAATTTTCGGCGGAGGCAAGTGGGCGAGGTTACGGGAAACGGACGCAGCAAGCGCGGCGCGGTCGGGCAAACCAAGGTAGATCGCGTCCCCCCGTGGGCTACGCCGCGTCCGCGTCGATTCCGTACTCCTTGATCTTGTAGAGCAGCGCGCGGTGGCTGATCTCGAGGATCTTCGCGGCGTTCGTTCGGTTGCCGCCGGTCGTCTGCAGCGCCTTGCGGATGAGCTCCTCTTCGATCAGCCGGGTGGTCTTCTTGATCGACAGCTCGCCTGACGAGAGCACCGACTGCAGCCGGTCGCGCTGCAACTTGATGCGGTCTTCCAGGACCGAGGCCTCGATGCGGTGCCCGTCGCACAGGACCATGGCGCGCTCGACCGTGTTCTCGAGCTCGCGGACGTTGCCGGGCCAGTTGTAGGCGAGCAGGAGTTCCATGGCCTCGGGGGCGACGCTGGTGACCTGCATGCCGGCGGCCGCGTGCTTCTCGCCGTAGCGGCGCACGAAGTGGTCGACGAGCATGGGGATGTCCTCCCGCCGATCGCGCAGCGGCGGCAAGTGTATGGGCAGCACGTTGAGCCGGTAGAAGAGATCCTCCCTGAACCTGCCGACCTTCACCTCCGCGCCCAGGTCACGAACCGTGGCGGCGACGACGCGCACGTCGATGGGTGTCTCCTTGACGTCGCCGACGCGGCGGATCTCTTCCTCCTGCAGCGCGCGCAAGAGCTTGACCTGCAGCCCGATGGGCAGCTCGCCGATCTCGTCGAGGAAGAGCGTGCCGGTGGTCGCCTCCTCGAAGAGGCCGCGCTTGTCGCGCGTGGCGTCGGTGAACGCGCCCTTGCGGTGGCCGAACAGCTCCGACTCGAGCAGCGCCTCCGGGATGGCGCCGCAGTTGACCGCGACGAACGGCCCGGCCGCGCGCGGCGACAGCTCGTGCAGCGCGCGCGCGATGAGCTCCTTGCCGGTGCCGCTCTCGCCGGTGATGAGGACGTTGGTCTTGTACTCGGCGACCTTGGCGACCGTGCGCAGCACCGCCTGGATGGGCGGCGCCTTGCCGATGATGCCGCCCGGGTTGCCCGCCTCGAGGCTGGTCGCCGCGCGACTCGCCAGCGCCTCGCGCAGCGACTGGTTCTCGCGCCGCAGCCGCTCGCGCTCCTCGGCCTTGCGCAGCGTGAGCAGCATCTCGTCGGGCTTGAACGGCTTGGACACGTAGTCGTACGCGCCGCGCTTCATCGCGTCGAGCGCCAGCTCGTTCGAGCCGTACGCCGACATCATGATCACCGTGGGCGGATGCTTGCGCTGGGCCAGCTCGTCGAGCAGGTCCAGGCCCGAGCGCTTGGGCATGCGCACGTCGCAGAGCACGCAGTCGTACTCGCGCGAGTTCAGCTCGGCGATCGCCGCCTGCGCCGTCGCGGCCGAGACCACGTCGAAGCCTTCCCGGGTCAGGAACAGCTGCAACATGTGGCGCAGGCTCTCTTCGTCGTCGATGACGAGGATCCTCCGCAGGCCTCCTTGCTCCGGGGTCGACGCGGCCATTGGCCTGGCCATTCTAGCAGGGTGCCGGGGTTTGCAGACCGCCAACCTGATTGACACCCCCCGCCTCGACATTGGCATGTTGCCTGCCAACTATTCGTAATCTTTGGGTTTCACCACGGTCCATTCGTTGCTCCTGCCAGGGAGGAAGAAGCCGGCCGAGGAGAAACCCAGATGACGACGATGACGACCGCCCTGCTCGCCTGCGCCACCACCACCGCGCTGCTCGCCGGCTGCCCCGACCGCGAGGTCGCGGCGGTGGCGCCCCAAGGCTCGGCCCAGGATGCGACGCAGATCCCGGTCAACCAGAACCGCGACGTGGACATCCTGTTCGTCATCGACAACTCGAACTCCATGGGCGACGAGCAGGCGCTGCTCACGCGCGACTTCCACAAGTTCATGACCCGCCTGAGCGCCATCGACGGCGGCCTGCCCAACGTCCACATCGGCGTCATCAGCTCGAACGTCGGCGCCGGCGGCTTCGGCTGGACCGGCTGCGCGGGCAACGGCGACGACGGCCTCCTGCAGAGCACCGCGCGCGGCGCCTGCGCCCCGCCCACCGGCCCCTTCCGCTTCATCGAGGACATCGCGCTCGACGGCGGCGGCCGGCAGAAGAACTACTCGGGCACGCTCGAGGAGACGTTCGAGTGCATCGCCGCGCTGGGCACCGGCGGCTGCGGCTTCGAGCAGCACCTCGAGTCGATGAAGCGCGCGCTCGACGGCTCACACCCGGAGAACGACGGCTTCCTGCGCCCGGGCGCGTTCCTGGCGGTGGTCTTCATCGCCGACGAGGACGACTGCTCGGCGCACGACAGCGCGATCTTCGACGATCGGTCGTCCACCGACGACGTCGGCTCGGCGCTCGGCGGCCGCAGCCTGCGCTGCACCGAGTGGGGCGTCACCTGCGACGGCGGCACCATCGCGCGCGGTCCCGGCGAGTATGCGTCGTGCGAGCCGCGCCGCGACTCGCCGTACATCCAGGATCCCGCCTACTACGCCGAGTTCCTGCGCGGCCTCAAGCCGCAGGATCCCGGCCTCGTGCTCATCGCCGGCCTGTTCGGCCCACCCGAGCCCTTCCGCATCGGCGACGGCGCGGTCGGCCTGCACCTCTTGCCCTCCTGCGGCAGCGACTCCACCGAGGCGGGCGACGGCGCGGTGCCGCCCATCCGCTTCCGCGCGCTCTTCGAGGAGTTCGGCGACAAGGCGACCATGGAATCCATCTGCGGCACCGATCTGTCCACGGCGCTCGAGAATATCGCCGAGAGGTTCCGCGCCGAGTTCGACAACACCTGCCTGGCTGACGCCGTGGACCTGTCCGACCTGTTCCCGGCCCGTCCCGGGCTCCAGCCCGAGTGCTCGGTCACCCAGGTGGAGCCGGACGGCGAGATGACCGTGATCGGCCGCTGCACCATGCTCGAGAGCGGAAGCTTGGGCGTGCCCGATCCGGCCGGACACCGCCCCTGCTGGCTCGTCGGCGAGGACCTCGCCAAATGCAACCCGCTGAACGAAGACGGCAGCGCCAGCGGCGACAGCGGCTTCACGCTCGAGGTCGTCCGCGACGTCGTCGCGCCCAGCGGCTCGGAACTATTGGTTTCCTGCGTGGGAATCTGACAGGGAGCCACAGGTCAGCTCCCGCTTGCGATCGCTTTGGAGGCTCTCCTATACTCGCGCCGTCGACAGTACCCCGTCAGA
This sequence comes from Haliangiales bacterium, assembly GCA_046595695.1. Taxonomy (GTDB): domain Bacteria; phylum Myxococcota_A; class Polyangia; order Haliangiales; family SHYZ01; genus JBKJOI01. The sequence goes on from JBKJOI010000219.1 coordinate 6,984, forward strand.
CAAGCCCTCGCGCCGCCAACCTGGTTGGCGACGCTGGCAACCAAGATGGCAGCCACGCCCCGGAAATATTTGAAAACACTCGGCAAAATCGCCGGGGCTCGTGGCGCGTCCATTGCTCCAGTACTCCCCATCAGGAGGATCGTTCATGCGTAGGTTCGCTTCAACTATCGGCCTCGGCGGCATTCTGGCTGCGTCAGTGCTCTCCGCGGGTTGTCCCGACCGCGAAGTCACCGCAGTCGATCCGAATCAGCAGAAGGAAGAAAAGAAGCTGATCCCGGTCGGGTCGAACCGGAACATCGACATCCTCTTCGTGGTCGACAACTCCGGTTCGATGGGCCAGGAGCAGGCCTCGCTCAACACCAACCTGCCCTCGTTCATGAACGTCCTCGCCAACATCGAGGGCGGTCTGCCGAACGTTCACATCGGCGTCGTCTCGTCGAACACGGGCGTGGGCGGCTACAACATCCAGGGCTGCGGCGGCGACGGCGACGACGGCGCGCTGCAGAACACCGCGCACCCGCCGGCCGGGCAGTCCTGCACGCCGCCCCAGGGTCGCTTCATCTCCGACGAGCTGGGCGCCGACGGCGTCACGCGCGTGAAGAACTACTCGGGCACACTCGAGGGGACCTTCACCTGCATCGCCGCGCTCGGCACCACCGGCTGCGGCTTCGAGCAGCACCTCGAGTCGATGAAGCGCGCGCTCGACGGCAGCCAGCCCGCCAACGCCGGCTTCCTGCGCCCCGACGCCTTCCTCGCCGTCGTCATCCTGGCCGACGAGGACGACTGCTCGGCGGTCGACTCGCGGGTCTTCGATCCCAACGACACCGCGCTCACCGGCACGCTCGGGCCGCTCAGCTCGTTCCGCTGCACCGAGTTCGGCATCACCTGCGCCGAGGGCAACCTGACCCGCACGGCGGGCTCGTACACCGGCTGCCAGGTGCGCAGCGACTCGCCGTTCATGCGCAACCCCGACGACTACGTGACCTTCCTGAAGGGTCTCAAGACCGATCCCAACCTGATCATCGTGTCGGGCATCCTCGGCAACCCCGAGCCGGTGCGCACCGAGATCGCCACGAGCGGCATGAACGCGGGCAACCCCGAGCTGTCGCCCTCGTGCACTTCGGCCAACGGCGACGCGGCACCCGGCGTGCGCCTGAAGTACTTCCTCGATCAGTTCCCCAACCGCAACACCTTCACGTCGATCTGCAACTCCGACCTTTCGGCCGGTCTGCAGCAGATCGCCGAGCAGCTCGCGCGCATCATCGGCAACCCCTGCCTCGAGGGCTTGATCGACACCACCGACCTGGACACCAACGCAGTCGGCGACCAGATCCAGTGCAGCGTGATGGACGTTCGCTACCCGAATACCGAGCAGGAGGAGAGCAAGACCATCCGGCGCTGCGACCAGGACAGCGCCACATCGGTCACCGCGGGCCAGGCGCTGCCGTGCTGGTGGGTCAAGGCCGACCCGTCCTGCAACGACCCCGTGCTCAACCCGTCCGGTCTCCAGCTGCTCGTCGAGCGCACCGAAGGCGCCGAGCCGCCGACCGGCACGTACGTCGTCGCCAGCTGCGTCGCGCAGTAACTTCGTGGCGGGCCGCCCGGCCCGCGTCGGCTCAGACTCAGCCGCTGCGCCATCCTCTCGCATCCACTTCCATTGACTTGCCCCCTGGGGCAGCACTACCGTCGCCCCGCTGATGAGAATCACGGCAAATCAGGTCACATTCGCGCGCTTGATCCTGATGCCGGCGCTGTGCGGGCTCATCTACGGCGATCGCACGCAGCAGACCTGGGCGGTGATCATCGGCACGCTCGTGGGCGCGACCGACTTCATCGACGGCTACCTGGCGCGCAGGCAGGGCCCGACGATTCTCGGCGGCCTCATGGACCCGATCGCCGACAAGGTGTTCATCGCGGTCTGCTTCATCCCGTTCGCCGACCGGGGCTACGTGCCCTGGGAGCTGATCGCCGCGCTGTTCCTGCGCGAGTACCTGGTGACCGCGCTGCGCTCGTGCTTCGAGCGCCGCCAGAAGCAGCTCCGCTCCACCTACATGTCCAAGGTGAAGACGTGGGTCCAGATGACGTCGATCGCGCTCATCATGATCATGATCCTGGTGCGCTCGCACGCCGTGCTGACCGCGGTGTTCGTGGGCATGGCGATCATCCCCGGCCTGCTCGGCATCGGCTTCTGGCTGCTCAAGCGGCGGCACTGGATGGGCGCGTGGGTCGGCCTGGGCCTGCACGGCTTCTTCGCGGCGCTCTTCTACCTGCGCGGCGCGAAGGAGACCACGATGGTCTCGGTGATCATCATGATCGCGCTCACCTGGATCAGCGCGGTCGACTACGTCAAGGCCGCGATCGTGGTCGTGAAGGCGACCACGCTCTTCGATCTTTCGCGGCTCGTCCCCGCCGCCGCCCTGCCGCTCGTCGGCATGTTCGCGCTCACGCACGGCTCGGCGCCGGCCTGGGCGGTGATCATCGTGATGGGGCTCGAGTTCGCGCACGGCGGCCTCGACAACCACCTCGCGCACCACGGTGCCGCGGCGCCCTGGTGGGTCTGGGGCGGCCGCCTGGGCATCACGGTCGGCGCGCTCGCGCTGACCCTGGTGCTGCCGCAGCACGCGGCCGCGCTCGGCCTCGTCGCCTCGGCCGTCAGCCTGGCCGGGACGGCGGTCACCTTCTGGAGCCGGCGGCAGTTCTATCTCGAGCCCAAGCTGCGTGACAAGAAGCGCACCATGGCCGAGCCCGCGTAGATCGCGCGGGTTTCGAAGGTAGACTCCGGGCGTTGCGCTCGCCTCATCGACCTTCCATCGTCGCGTCCATCATCACTGCCGTCGTCGTGAGCGCAGGGCTCCTGGCCGTGCCCGCACCCGCCGCCGCCGCGCCCGTGAGCGGCTCGGTCTGGCTCGACGTCGACAAGAGCGGCGACCGATCGGCCGCCGACCAGCCGCTCGCCGGCGCGATCGTCGTCTGGGAGGACTCGATCTTCGTCACCGCCGACGCCGAGGGTCGCTTCGCGCTCGACGCGCCTGCCGCCGGCCTAGTCTGGGTGCGTGCGCCCGATGGCGTGTCGCCGCGGCCGGTATGGAAGGTCGTGCCGGCGGCCGGCGCCACCGGCCTCGAGCTCGTGCTGGAGCCGCGGCCCGTGGTGCTGCCGCTGCGCTTCATCCACGTCTCCGACACGCACCTGGGCGTGGTCACCGCCGCCGAGGCGAGCAGCGCGCTGGCGCAGACCTACGACCCGCTGCGGCCCGCCCACTTCGTGGTCGGCACCGGTGACCTCACCCAGGGCGCCCTCGACGAGCAGTTCGTCGCGCTGCGCGAGGCCTTCGACACCCTGCCCATCCCGTTCGTGCCCGGCCTCGGCAACCACGACTGGTACGACGGTGGCGTCAACTACCGCGAGCACCTGGGCCCACCCGCGTACAGCTTCGACGCCGGCGGCGTGCACTTCATCATGCTGCACGGCAACGCCACCGTGCCCGAGCGCATCGCCTTCGTGCAGAGGGACATGGCGCTCGTGCCGCCGGGCACGCCCGCGTACGCCTTCATCCACTACCCGATCACCCTGCCCAACGATCAGGCGCTCTACGAGGGCCTGGTGGCCGCCGGCGTCCACCACCTGTTCACCGGCCACTACCACGCCAACCGGCGCCTCGAGTTTCCCGGGCTCGTCGATCACAACGTGCAGCCGCTCGCGATGGGCGGCATCCAGCTCATGCCCGCCGGCTACCAGATCGTCACCGTGGTCGACGGCGAGCCGCAGGTGACCCCCGAGTTCGTCGTCGACGAGCCGCTCCTGCGCGTGGTCTACCCGCGGCCGGGCGCGTGCGTGCCCACCGGCGACGTACCGCTCGTGGTCGCGGCCCAGCTCGGCCCGGGCATCCCCGAGGTGAGCGTGTCGATCGACGGCAGCGTGCCGCTGCTCTTGACCCCGCTCGCCGGCTGGGACCACGTCGGCACCGCCGTCATCGAAGAGGCCGGCGAGCACGTGCTCCAGGTTCGCAGCGGCAGCGGCGACAGCGCGCTGGTGCGCGAGACCGCCTTCTGCGTCGCCGAGCGGCCGCGCGCGCCGTTCCCGGTCAGCGAGTGGCCGCAGCTCGGCGGCAGCCCGCGCCACGAGCACGCCGCGAG
>JBKJOI010000766.1:0-8682 GCA_046595695.1 Haliangiales bacterium
TGTCGCTGCCCTACGGCATGGTGCTGGTCACCGGGCCGACCGGCTCGGGTAAGACCACCACGCTGTACTCGGGCCTGTCCGAGCTCAACAAGCCCACGCGCAACATCAGCACCGCCGAGGATCCGGTCGAGTTCAACCTGCCCGGCATCAACCAGGTGCAGTTGCACGACGACATCGGTCTGAACTTCGCGACCGCGCTGCGCGCCTTCCTGCGCCAGGAGCCGAACATCATCATGGTCGGCGAGATTCGCGACTTCGAGACCGCCGAGATCGCGGTCAAGGCCGCGCTCACCGGCCACCTCGTGCTGTCGACGCTGCACACCAACGTCGCCGCTTCGACGATCTCGCGCCTGCTCAACATGGGCGACGAGCCGTTCCTCGTCTGCGCGTCGGTCAACCTGGTCGTCGCTCAGCGCCTCGCGCGCAAGATCTGCGTCGAATGCAAGGAAGTGGTCGAGAAGAACGAGGAGGCCCTCGTCGAGCTGGGCATGGCGGCCGCGGAGGCCGCGAGCTGCCAGCTCATGAAGGGCAAGGGCTGCAAGACCTGCAACGACACCGGCTACAAGGGCCGCATTGCGCTCTACGAGGTCATGCCGTTCATCGATCCGCTCAAGGAGCTCGTGCTCCAGGGCGGCTCGGCCGCCGAGCTCAAGGCCGAGATGATCCGCAACAACATCAACACGCTGCGTTTGGCCGGCATCCGCAAGATCCTCGAGGGCGTGACCACGCCCGAAGAGATCCTGCGCGTCACGGTGGGGGACTAGACCGATGGCGATGCCGAACCTGCACCAGCTCCTCAAGGCCATGCTCGACAAGGGCGCGTCCGACCTGCACATCACCACCGGGTCACCGCCGCAGCTACGCATCGACGGCCAGCTGAACCCGCTGCGCACCGACCCGATGTCGCCGGTCGACACCAAGCAGCTCTGCTACTCGATCCTCACCGACGCGCAGAAGCTGCGCTTCGAGGAGGACTCCGAGCTCGATCTCTCGTTCGGCGTGAAGAACCTGGCGCGCTTCCGCGCCAACATCTTCATGCAGCGCGGCGCGGTCGCCGGCGCCTTCCGCATGATCCCGTTCAAGATCGTGCCGCTCGCCGATCTGGGTCTGCCGCCCATCGTCGACGAGCTGTGCAACCGGCCGCGTGGCCTCGTGCTGGTCACCGGGCCGACCGGCTCGGGCAAGTCGACCACACTCGCGTCGATGATCGACAAGATCAACACCGAGACCCGCGATCACATCGTCACGATCGAGGATCCGATCGAGTTCCTGCACCCGCACAAGGGCTGCCTGGTGAACCAGCGCGAGGTCGGCGCCGACACGCAATCGTTCAAGCGCGCGCTCAAGTACATCCTGCGCCAGGACCCCGACGTGGTGCTGATCGGCGAGATGCGCGACCTCGAGACCATCGAGGCCGCGCTGACCGTCTCCGAGACCGGTCACCTCGCGTTCGCCACCCTGCACACCAACGGCGCGGTGCAGACCATCAACCGCATCGTCGACGTGTTCCCGCCCTACCAGCAGACCCAGATCCGCGCCCAGCTGTCGTTCGTGCTCGAGGGCGTGATCTCGCAGACGCTCCTGCCGCGCGCGGGCGGCCAGGGACGCTGCCTGGCCGCCGAGGTCATGGTGCCGAACCCCGCGATCCGGAACCTCATCCGCGAGGACAAGATCCACCAGATTTACTCGCAGATGCAGATCGGCCAGTCCAAGTTCGGCATGCAGACGTTCAACCAGGCGTTCCTCGACCTGTTCCTGCGCCGGCAGATCACCCTCGAGGACGCGATCGGTCGCAGCTCGGATCCCGATGAGCTGAAGACCATGATCGCGCAGGCGCAGGCCACCGGATCTTCACCCACCGGCACGCCCGCGGGAGGAGGCAAACCGGGGCAACCCGGCCGTCCCCCGCTCGGGCGCACGCCGTAGCAGGCCACAAGGAGCAAGAGCCGCATGCCGACGTTCGTCTGGGAAGGTAGAACGCGTGCCGGTGAGGTCAAGAAAGGCCAGATCGAGGCCGACAGCGAGAACGTGGTCCTGGCGCGCCTGAAGAACGAGAACATCCAGGTCACCAAGGTCAAGAAGCAGGGCACCAACTTCATCGCCGGCATGCTGATCGGCTCGGGCGTGACCGTGAAGGAGCTGGTCGTCTTCACGCGCCAGTTCGCCACCATGATCGACGCCGGCCTGCCGCTCGTGCAGTGCCTCGACATCCTGGCGGCGCAGGCCGAGAACAAGAACTTCAAGCGCGTGCTCGTGGACGTGAAGAACCACGTCGAGTCGGGCGCCACCTTCTCCGAGGCGCTCAAGCGCCACCCCAAGGTCTTCGACGAGCTCTACGTCAACCTGATAGCGGCCGGCGAGGTCGGCGGTATCCTGGACACCATCCTCAACCGTCTCGGTGACTACATCGAGAAGGCCATGAAGCTCAAGCAGCAGGTCAAGGGCGCCATGGTCTACCCGGTGTCGATCTTGTTCGTCGCGCTGCTGGTCGTGGTCGTGCTGCTGACCAAGGTCATCCCGGTCTTCCAGAACATGTTCAAGGAGTTCAAGTCGGGCTCGCTGCCGGCGCCCACCCAGGTGGTCATCAACATCTCGGAGGGCTTCCAGCACTACTGGTACGTGTTCGCCGGTGGCGCCGCGGGCATCTTCTTCGGCTTCGGCTACATGATGCAGAGCAACAAGGGGCGCGACTTCTTCGACGCCTTCATCCTCAAGACCCCGGTGATCGGGCCGGTGATCCGCAAGGTCGTGGTCGCGCGCTTCACGCGCACCCTCGGCACGCTGCTGAGCTCGGGCGTGCCCATCCTGGATTCGCTCGAGATCACCGCCAAGACCGCCGGCAACCGCGTGGTCAAGCGCGCCATCATGTACGCGAGAGAGAAGATCAGCGAAGGCAAGGATCTCGCCTCGCCGCTGGCCGAGACGCGCGTGTTCCCGCCCATGGTCGTGCAGATGATGGGCGTCGGCGAGCAGACCGGCGCCATGGACGTCATGCTGCAGAAGATCGCCGACTTCTACGAGGACGAGGTCGACCTCGCGGTCAAGGCGATGACCGACATGATCGAGCCCATCATGATGGTGTTCCTCGGCGTCGTCGTCGGCGGACTCATCATTGCCATGTACCTGCCCATCTTCGAGCTCGCCGGCAGCATCAAGGCGGACTAGGCCTCGTTCATGACCGGCGTGGAGCTGCGCCGCCGCCTGACGCAGCTCATGATGCTGCGCGTTGTGCTGATCACCTTCGTGCTGGGCACGACGGTGCTCCTGCACCTGGCGTCACCCGCCGAGCTGGCCGCGCCCAACGCGGTCGTGCTGTTCGCGATCATCGGCACGACCTACGCGGTCTCGCTGGCCTACGCACTGTTCCTGCGCCGCATCGCCGATCCCTACCGGTTCGCCAACGTCCAGTTCGCCGGCGATCTCGCCATCACGACCGCGCTCGTGCACGTGACCGGCGGCGCGCAGAGCGGTTACACCTTCTTCTACCTGATGACCATCGTCGGCGCGGCGCTGGTGCACTACCGGCGCGGCGCGCTGTGGGCGGCGATCGCCTCGCTCCTGCTCTATGTCGGCATCTCGCTGCTCGGCTGGTACCAGGTGCTGCCGGTGCCGGTGGGCCAGCGGGTCGTGCCCTGGGAGCTGACCGGCCCGGAGATGGTCAGGCAGCTGGCGTTGAACGGCGCGGCGTTCGTGGCGGTGGCGTTCCTGGCCGCCAAGCTGGGCGGTCAGCTGGCCAGCGCCGGCGCCAGCCTCGAGCACCAGCAGCTGCGCTCGGCCGACCTGGCCGCGCAGAGCGCCGACGTGATCCGCTGCCTGTCGAGCGGGCTGGTCACCATCGACGGCAACGGCACGGTCACCAACTTCAACGACGCCGCCGAGGAGATCACCGGCCAGCAGTCGCGCGGCGCGCTCGGCCGCCCCATCGACGACGTCGTGCCCGAGATCGGCGAGCTGCTCACGCGCGCGCGCGGGCGCACCGAGCTGCGCCGCGAGGTCATCTCGCTGCGCAGCGTGCTGGGCGAGCGCGTCCTGGGCGTGTCGGTATCGCCGCTGACCAACCACCGCGACGAGCACGTCGGCCACATCGTGAACTTCTCCGACCTGACCGACCTGCGACGCATGGAGGAGCAGGTGCAGCGCGCGCAGCGCCTGGCCGCGATCGGCCAGATGGCCGCGGGCATCGCGCACGAGATCCGCAACCCGCTGGCCTCGATCTCGGGCTCCATCGAGCTCTTGCGCAGCGCGCCGCCCAACGACCCCGAGGGCGGCGCGCTCATGGAGATCGTGCTGCGCGAGGTCGACCGGCTGAACGGCCTCATCACCGAGCTGCTCGAGTACGCGCGCCCGCGCGAGCGCCTGCTCACGCCGCTCGACCTGTCGGTGCTGCTCGACGAGACGCTGCGGGTGTTCGCGCAGGACCGCAGCTACGCCCACGTGAGCGCGCGCTTCGCGCCCGAGCCCGACGCGGTCGGCGTGGAGGTCCACGCCGACCCGGCGCAGATCCGCCAGGTGGTGTGGAACCTCCTGCGCAACGCGGCCGAGGCCATGCCCGACGGTGGCGAGATCCACGTCAGCCTGCGCCGTGTCGAGGAGGCGGGCTCGCTGGCGCCGCACCGCTTCGCCGAGTTCGTCGTCGACGACCGCGGCAAGGGCATGAGCGCCGACGAGCAGGAGCGCGTGTTCGAGCCCTTCTTCACCACCAAGACGCGCGGCACCGGCCTGGGGATGGCGACGGTGCACCGGATCGTGAGCGAGCATGGCGGCCAGATCGTCGTCGACAGCGCCCCCGGTCGCGGCACGCGCATGGCGATCCGGCTGCCGTATACTGGCGCGACGAGCGGCGCCACCACGAGCCGCGAGGGAGCCCGAGCCCCATGAGCCCGCGATTCTGCCCCACCTGTGGACGTGCCGAGATCCAGGCCCCCGAGGTCAGCACGACCATGACCGGCGAGTTCCCCGCGCACCGCGACGACGACGACAGTCCCGGCGCGATGACGCCCATGCCCTACGCAGGGTCCGACCGCTGCTCGTGGTGCGGCAAGCCGGAGACCGCCGTGAAGAAGCTGCTCACCGGGCCGGGCGTGCAGATCTGCAACGAGTGCGTCGCGTTCTGCCAGCTCATCCTGCGCGACGAAGGCGTCTGAAGCCGCGCCGACGGCGCGGGCAGCGCGCGGCGCCGGCGCGGCATGGCGGCGCTCAGCCGGCGCGGCGGCTGCGGGTGACGCTCATGGCCTCGCCGGCCAGGCGCGCCCACGGTGACGAAGGCGCGATGGCGCGCGCGCGCTGGAAGTAGTCGAGGGCGTAGTCGATCTCGCCCTTCTTCTGCCAGGCGACGCCCAGGTCGTAGCAGCGCTCGGCCTCGAGTAGAGGGGGCAGATCCTCGTGCGCGAGCCGGCGCCACAGCGAGTCGAGCTCGTGGATGGCGTCGTCGATGCGACCGAGCGCGAGCAGCGCGATGCCGCGGGTGTGGCGGAAGCCGGCGACGTCGGGCCGCAGCGCCATGGCCGCCTCGGCGTCGCGCAGCGCGGCCAGTGCGTCGATGGGACCGCGCGCGTGCGCGTAGGCGCGGTTGTTGAGCCAGGCGGCGCGCGCCGAGGGCGCGAGCAGGTCGCCGGAGACACGCTCGAGGTCGACCAGCGCGCCCTGCCAGTCGGCGCCGGCGAGGCGGCAGCCGGCAAGCGAAACGTCGATGGCGCCGCGCACCGCGGGATCGACGACCATCGGGCGCAGCACCCGGTAGTAGCGCGCCGCGCGGGTGAACTCGCCGCGCTGGAAGGCGCGGTGCGCGGCGCGCGGCAAGAGCACCACCACGCCGAACAGCAGGAACATGATGCCGGTGAAGGTCGCCAAGGCGACCGTGGGGCTGATCGCGTTTCCGGCCATGATCGCGGCCGAGCCGACGCCGACGATCAGCAGGGCGCGCACGAGGCGGCGGGCGACGATTCTCAGCTGCATGGCGCGGGCGCACCGGCGCGACCAGGGGACCGTGGCGCGTCGGGCAGGAAAATGGTATCAGTTCCGCCGGTATGTCCGAAGGATTGGTGCAGTTGCGCGCGCGCTCGGCGGGTCCGGGCGAGGCCTCGGCCGCCGAGGCTGCGACCGGGGCCGCGGCCGCCTCGGGCGCGCCGCGGCTCTACATCGAGACCTACGGCTGCCAGATGAACGCGGCGGACACCGATCTCATCGCCGGGCTGTTCGCGCGCGGCGGCTGGGTGCGTGCCGAGCTGCCCGCCGACGCCGACGTGATCCTGATGAACACCTGCGCGGTGCGCGAGAAGGCCGAGGAGAAGGTCTTCGCGCGCGCGTCCGAGCTCAAGGTGCACAAGCGCCTGCGCCCGGGCACGGTGCTGGCGGTGACCGGCTGCATGGCCGAGCACCTGAAGGACACCCTGCTCGAGCGCGCGCCCTGGGTCGACGTCGTCGCCGGCCCCGACAGCTACCGGCGGCTCGAGGCGCTGGTGGCGCGGGCGCGCCAGGACGCGGTCTCGGGCGAGCTGCGCGCCGAGTCGATCATCGACGTCCGCCTCGACAAGAACGAGACCTACGAGGGCCTCGATCCCGCACTGGGCGGTGACGGCGTCTCGGGCTTCGTCTCGATCCAGCGCGGCTGCGACAAGTTCTGCACCTTCTGCGTCGTGCCCTACACGCGCGGGCGCGAGCGCGGCACCTCGCCGGGTGAGGTCCTCCGCCAGGCGCGCACGCTCGCGGCCGCCGGCTACAAAGAAGTCACGCTGCTCGGCCAGACGGTCAACTCGTACCGCTGGGAGAACGTCAGCTTCGCCGAGCTCCTGCGCGCGGTCGCGCGCGTCGACGGCATCGAGCGCGTGCGCTTCACCTCGCCCTACCCGGTCGACTTCACGCCCGACGTGATCGCCGCGATCGCCGAGGAGCCCAGGATCTGCAAGCACGTGCACCTGCCGCTGCAATCGGGGTCGGACGTGGTGCTCGAGCGCATGCGACGCGGCTACACCGTCGCCGACTTCGAGCGGCTGTACACGGCGCTCCGGGCCGCGGCGCCCGACGTCTCGATCACCACCGACGTGCTGGTCGGCTTCTCCGGCGAGACCGCCGACGACCACCAACAGACGGTGGAGCTGATGCGCCGTGTCGCGTTCGATGCCGCGTTCATGTTCAAGTACAGCGAGCGCGAGGGCACGCTGGCGGCCCGCAAGCTGCCCGACGACGTCCCCGAGGACGTGAAGCAGAACCGGCTGGCCGACATCATCGCGGTGCAGGAGAAGATCTCGAGCGCCGCCAACGCGGCGCTGGTGGGTCGCACGCTGCGCGTGCTCCTGCACAAAGAGGCCAAGCGCGCCGCCGCCCAGCTCATCGGCCGCACGGACAACTTCCGCGCCGTCGTGGTCGCGCGTGGCGAGCATCGCCCCGGAGAGTTCGTCGACGTGCGCATCGAGCGTGCGAATGCAGCGACGCTCTTCGGCGAGGTCCTGCCGGGCGGGGCGTGACGGGCGGCCACAGCAAGCCGTCGGTGCGGCTGGTGGTCGTGCCGGCGGACGCGACGGGCGATCCGACGCACGGCTACACAATCGGGATGGGCGAGCGCTTCGGCCACCCCGAGCTGCTGCTGGTCGGGCTGGAGGCGGCCCGGGTGAGCGAGTTCCTGACCCGTACCGTGGCGCTGGTGGCGAGCGGGCGCCGCGTCTTCGCGCACGGACAGCGCGTCGAGGCGGCGGGCGGCGCGGACGGCGCGGGCGCGGGCGCGGACGGCGCGGACGGCATCTTCCCCGGCGCGCCCGCCGAGCTGCGCCGCGTCGGCGAGCAGCACCTGGCGGAATACCTGCCGGTAGCGCTCGCGCACTACCAGACGTCCGAGTTCGCGGTGCTGCAGATCGTCTTTCCTGACCGCCACGGGCGCTTCCCGTGGGAGCCGGGCGCTGACCTGCGCATGCGCCTGGTGCAGCCGGTGCTCGACGGCAAGTTCCGCAAGTGCCGCTGGACTTGCGGCTAGCGAGCGCGCGCGGCGGCGGTACCGCCCGCTGACCACCAGTCGGGCGCGGCGAGACGAGCGGCAACCTCGCGGGCCACGCGGCGGCTGCCCAGGAGCGCCAGGAGACCCAGGTCCTGGTACTCGAGCAGCTCGGCGCCCGCGAGGAAGGCCTGCGCGCGGCTGGAGACCAGGCCGTCGGCACGCGACCAGATCACGGTAGCGCGCACGCTGGCGGGCAGCGGACGCTGGTTCAGCGCTCGCACGAACGGTGCGCCGGCGGCGAGCTCGCCCGAGGTGCGGCCGAAGCCGAAACGCGCGAACTCGGTGCCGCCGTGCGGCGAGCCGATGGTGATCAGGTTGGCGACGCGCGCGGCGCCACCGCCCAGCGTCACGTAGTGGCGCGCGACCATGCCGCCCATGCTGTGGCCGACCAGATCGACACGCTCCACGCCGAGACGCCGGCACAGCTCCTCGACGAACTCGCCCAGGCGGGTCGACGCCGGCTCGACGCCGCCCAGCGTCCAGTACTCGAAGCCGATGAGCGGCCCGAGCTTCGCGAGCGACAGTCGGCTCGCGAGCACCACGAAGTTGGCGCGGCCCATCGCGTAGCCGTGCAGGAGCAGCACCGGCCGCGGCCCGCGTGCGCCCGGGCGCACCACCGGCACGCCGAAGAAGCCGAGTGGCCGCGCCGCGGCGACCAGCCCCGCCATCGCCCACTCGCCGGCGACCGCGAAGCC
>JBKJOI010000545.1:0-6875 GCA_046595695.1 Haliangiales bacterium
GTTCGGCGATGCCGAGGCCGCGGTCTCGCGGACGCCCACGCCCGTGAAGGCTCCGCCTGCGGCCCCGGAGGCCCCGGCTGCTGCTGCGGCCCCGCGCGCCGGGCTGCCGCCGATTCCTGGCGCGGCGCGTCCGTCCACGCCGCTGCCCGCCGCACCTGGCGCCGCGCGTCCGTCCACGCCGCTGCCCGCCGCACCGCGTGCCGGCGGCACGCCGCCGCCCATGCCGCGCGCAGGCACGCCGCCGCCTGTGTCCAGGTCCACGCCGACCGGCGGCACCGCCGCGCTACCCACGGGCATCGACGAGCGCGCCGCGCGCGACCTGCACAAGAAATACGTCCAGGCCAAGAAGCTCCTCGGCGAGGAGACCGATCACATCAAGTACGAGCACATCGTCGCGACCATCGCCAAGCAAGCGCCGGCGATCATGAAGCAGCACTCGGCCAGGTCAGTCGATTTCGAGGTCGTCATCAAGGACGACAAGGTCATCCTCAAGGCCACGCCGAAGAAGTAGGCGCTCGCGCTCACCCGGACCTTGGGGACAGGATCCGGGGGACCAACAGGGGGCGTCCGGGTCAGGGCGGGGCGGGAGCCTCGGCGCCGCGGGCGCCCTCCCGCCAGAGCAGCTCTTCGGCGCGCACGAGCAGCGGGCGGAGCGTCTCGGGCAGCAGCGCCGAGACGGGCGTGGCGCCCGCCGCGGCCGCGCGTGCCACGCCTTCGCCGGGAGGCAGCTTGTCGATCTTGTTGAACACCAGCACGCGCGGCTTCTCGCCGAGCCCGAGCTCGTGGAGGATGCGCTGCACCGATTCGATCTGCTGCTCGCGATCGTCATCGGCCGCGTCGACCACGTGCAGCAGGAGATCCGACTCTTCGAGCTCCTCGAGCGTGGCGCGGAACGCGCGCGCCAGGTCCTTGGGCAGATCGCGGATGAACCCCACGGTGTCGGTCATGACCACCTCGCGCTCGCGCGGGAAGCGCAGCCGCCGGCTGGTCGGGTCCAGCGTTGCGAACAGCTTGTCCTCGACCAGCACGTGTGACGCCGTGAGCGTGTTCAGCAGCGTGGACTTGCCGGCGTTGGTGTAGCCGACGATCGACACCACCGGCACGTCACCGCGTGTGCGCTTGTCGCGGCGCAGGCGGCGGCGCTTGGCCAGCTGCTCGATCTCCTCTTCGAGGCCCTGGATGCGCTCGCGCGCGCGCCGGCGCGAGATCTCGAGCTTGGTCTCGCCGGGTCCACGCACCTTGGCACCGCCCGGGCCGCGCCCGCCGATGCCGCCGGACAGGCGTGACATCATGGTGTTCTTCTCGACCAGGCGGGGCAGGGTGTAGCGCAGTTGCGCCAGCTCGACCTGCAGCTTGCCGTCGCGGCTCTTCGCGCGCTGCGCGAAGATGTCGAGGATGAGCATGGTTCGGTCGAGCACCTTCAGCTCGGTCGAGTCGGTGATCGCGCGCGCCTGACCGGGCGTCAGGTCGTTGTCGAAGATCACGATCTCGGCGCCGAGCTGCATCGCGCGCAGCACGACCTGCTCCAGCTTACCCTTGCCGATGAGGTACTTCGGGTCGACCTCGGGGCGGTGCTGCACGATCACGTCGAGTACGTGCACGCCCGCGGTCCGGCACAGCTCCTTGATCTCGGCGATCCGGCCCTCCGAGTCGTGCTTCTGTCGTCCGACGGTGACGTGGACGACGAGCGCGCGATCCTTGCCCGCGTCGGTGCTCGCCGGCCGATCGGTGGTGCGCGCGAACTCTTCCTCGAGCGCGCGGATGAACGACTCGAAGTCGACGCTGGCGAGCCGGTGCGCCGGGGTCGGATCCATCGTTCGCCAGACCGCGCCGCCCGCGTTCTCGGGCACCAGGTGCGCCATGTGGACGGTGCCGGCGCGGCCGCCGTGCTCGACGACGATCGCAGCGACCAGATCCAGGCGCAAGAGCGCGAGGTCGGTGAGATCGTCGTGGGTGAGCGACTCGCCACGCAGGTGGGTATGCACGAGGCGCAGGCCGCGAAAGCGGCCGCGCGCGGCACGCAGGCGACCGACGTCGGGGGGCCAGAGCCGGTGCGCGTCGCCGACGACCACGTGCTCGATGTGGCCACGGCGGTCGATGAGCACGCCCACCTGGCGCCCGGTCTCCGCCGACACCTGGGCCAGGAAGCCAGCCAGCTCGGTGCCGACGACCTCGGCGGGCGCCACGCGGCGGCGGTACACGCGTTCGAGCAATTGTTTCTGACTGGGCGCGAGGCCGGTCAGGTTTCCGGTGAGTTCCTGCATTTCGTAAGGCCGAAGTATACGAGTATACTTTCTCGATGTCCGGCTACCGGGCGCTGGTCGTTCACACGCTCCCCGAAGCGCTGGGGGAGCTGGTCGAAGTGCTGACCTCGCCGACGCTTGCCGTGGACACGGCGCGTAGCGCCACCGAGGCGCTGCACAAGGTCTCCAGCAACGAGTATGCGGTCATCGTCACCGATCACCGTCCGCCCGAGCTGAACGGGCTCGAGCTGCTCGACCGCACGCTCGCGTTCTGTCCCGACGCGATGCGCATCGTGACCGCCTCCGACCCGGCCATGGAGACCGACTCGATGTACCGCGAGTCGGGCGCCACGGTGTTCCGCTTCTTCGCCAAGCCCTGGGAGCGGCGCCAGCTCATCGGTATCGTGGCCGAGGGGCTCAAGCTGCACCGACTCGAGCGCGAGCAGCGCGAGCTCATCCGCAAGCTCGGCGTCGAGTACAACAAGCTGCAGAAGCGCGAGAAGCTGCTCGACGTGGTCGTGCGCGAGCGCACCAAGGAGCTCGAGGAGAGTTACCTCAAGCTCAAGGCCGCGAACCGTCAGGCCATGCTCGGGCTCGCCGAGGCCATCGAGGCCAAGGACGCCTACACCAAGGGCCACTGCGGTCGCGTCGCCGCCTACGCGATGGCGCTCGCCCACCAGTCGGGCTACCCCGAGGCCGAGCTCGAGTCGCTCGAGTTCGCGTCGTTTCTGCACGACATCGGCAAGATCGGCGTGCGCGACAGCGTGCTGCTCAAGCCCGGCCCCCTCGACGAGGAGGAGTGGGAGCACATGCGCACCCACCCGCTCAAGGGCTACGAGATCGCCAGCCAGATCGAGCTGCTGCACTCGGCGATGCCGGCGATCCGCAACCACCACGAGCGCTGGGACGGCAAGGGCTACCCGGATCAGCTGCGCGGCGAGCAGATCGCACCGTCGGCGCGCATCGTCGCGATCGCCGACGCGTTCGACGCGATGGTCACGGACCGTCCATACAAGCGCGCGCTGCCGATCGAGCAGTGCGAGAACCTACTGCGCCGCAATGCCGGCACCATGTTCGATCCCGCGCTCGTCGAGATCTTCGTGACCCGCCACCTGGGCTCGCTGTTCCGCGAGGACTGGGAGTCCGCCGCGGCGGACATGGACGAGCAGGCCGCGGCGGCCGGTAGTGGCCTCGGCCCGACGGTGGGCCCGGGTGCAGCTGGCGCGGCGGGGGCCCCCGGCGCGCGCGCCGAGCGCACGGAGGCCGTCCCCGAGGAGGCCGCGGCGATCGACACGGCCGCAGCCGTCGAAGCGACCGGCCGCGCGTAGCGGCTCGTAGCGCGCGCCACCGCCGCATACGCGGCCTACCGCTACGTCTTTGCCTCGCCGGCGCCCTTGCCGTCGTCGAGCAAGGTCAGCGCGATGGCCATGGCCTTCTTCGCCTTCTGCACGATGGCCTCGTCGTTCTTGATCTTTTGGTAGGCCTTCAGCACCTGCTCCTGGAACTGCGCGTTGGCGGCCTCGAGCTCCTCGATCTCCGCCTTCTGGCCGTCGATCTTCGCCTCGCGCGCCCGCAGCTCGGTCTCGAGGTTCGAGATCATGCCGTCGCGCGCGATGATGACGAGGTTACGCGACTGCAGGTCGCCCTCGAGCGTGGCGATCTGCTCGCGCGCACCCAGGATCGCCTTCTGCAGCCCGGTCAGCTCCTCGTTCAGGCTGGCGACGATGCCGTCGTACGCCGACTTCATCTCCTCGCGCTCCGACTCGAAGCTGGTCGTGACCGCGGCCAGCTCCCCGGCGCGCTTCTCCTCGGCGGCAGCGAGCTCGCCGACGCGGCGCTCCTCGGCCTCGGCGAGCTGCTCCTTGCGGCGCTCCTCGGCCTCGGCGAGCGCGGCGCGCCGCTCGTTGTCGACGCGCAGCGCGTCGTCGGCGTGGTGCTTCTCGAGCGTGGCCTTCTCCAGGCGGTGCTGCTCGGCGGCGGCGGCCAGAGCGGCCAAGCGGTGGGCCTCGGCGTCGGCGAGGTCGGCCTTGCGGCGCTCCTCGGCGGCGCTCAGCGCCTGCTCGCGCTCGGCGGCGGCCTGCGAGAGCGCCGTGCGCTGCTCGCGGTCCTTCTTCGCGAGCGCCTCCTCGCGCGCGGTGTGCAGCGCGGCGATCTCGCCGTCGTGCTCCTCGCGCATGGCCAGGATCGCGCCTTCGTGCGCCTGCGCGAGCGTGGCTAGCTTCTGGGCGCGATCTGACTCGACCGCGGCGATCGCCATGGCGCGCGCCTCGTCGAGCTCGTGCTGCAGCGACGCCAGCGCGGCCACGCGGCCATCGCCTGCTTCGGCGAGCGCCTGGCGATGCGCTGTCTCGAGCGCGGCGATGCGCGCGGCGGCGTCGTCGCGGCTCCGCTGGTGCTCGGCCTTCTCTCGCGCCATCGCCTCGGCCGCCGCCTGGGCGTCGGTCGAGAGCTTTTTCTTGAAGCCGTCGATCTCGTCGTGGTTCTTGCGGACCTCGGTCTGCGAGGCCTCGAGGCGGGCCTTCAGGCCCTTCTCGCGCTCGAGCCCCTTCTCTCTGTCCTGGCCGAGCGTCTTGGCCAGCTCGTTGGCGGTGACCAGCTCCTCCTGCGTGTTGAGCGTGCGATCCTCGGCCTCGCGGAGCTTCTTGTCCTGCTCCTTGAGCTTGTCGCGGCCCTGCTGGATGAGCTTGTCCTTGCTCTCCAGCTCCTCCTTCAGGTCGTCGAGCTCCTTCTCCTTGCGCGAGATCATCTGGCGCAGGTTCTTGAACTCGCTCTCGCGCGACACGCCCGCGCCGGTGCCCGGGCCGCCCACGGCCATGGCGCGCGCCTGCTCGAGCTCGCGCCGGAGCCGCTCGGTCTCGGCGGTGAGCTCGGCGATGCGCGCGGTGTCGGCGCCGGGCACGGCGCGCCGGTCGCGATCGTTCTGCGCGACCGCCGCGACCGCGTCGAGGCCGAGATCCAGATCGTTCGCTGACACCGGCGCCGCGGCCAGCGCAGGCTCCTCGAGCTCGGGCTCGGCCTCGAGCAGCTCGGGCTCGACCTCGGGCTCAGGGGCCGCGGCGATCGGCTCGGGCACCGCGCCGTCGTCATGGCCGTAGGGGTTCTCGAGCGCGGCGGCCTCCTCGGGGGGCAGGAGCTGCGTGGGCGGCTCGCCCTCGTCGACGATCGGCTCGGGCTCGGGCTCGGGAACCTCGATCGGCACGGCGTCGGCGATGCCGAAGCCGGCCAGTAGCGCGGCGTCGAGGTTGGGCCGCACCGCGGTCGAGCCGGCGTCCTCGAGCTCGAAGGAGCCCTCGTCGTCGACGACGGCGGGCGGCTCGGCGGGCATGATCTCCTCGTCGCCCATACCGAGCGCCGCGAAGGCCGCGTCGGTCTCGGCGTCGATGCCCTCGTCGACGATGCCCTTGTCCTCGGGCAGCTGCATGCGCGTGGCCTCGTCGGGGAACCCGGAGCTCGCACCCGACGAGTCTCCGGTCGAGTCCTCATCGAGCGCCATGTCCTCGTCGATCGAGAACTCCTCGGCCTCTTCGACGGCGAGGTCGAGGTCCTCCTCCGAGACCTGCGCGGGGCCGAGGTGGATGAGGCTGCCGAAGCGGCGCACGATCTCGGCGATCGACGTGGTGCGCTTGTCGATGTACTCGTCGGCGTGCGTCGACAGCTTCTTGTGCTTGGCGAAGTCGTCGGGGGTGACCGAGTTGGTCACCAGCGCGATCGGCATGTTCTTGGCGGCGCCCTTCTTGGCGCGGGAGAACAGGCCGTAGCCGTCTTTCTTGGGCAACTCGACCGCGATGACCAGGAGCTCGGGGACCAGCTCGCGGACACGGCCCAGGCCGTCGGAGCCGTCGTCCACGGCGGCCACGCTCACCCCGTAGGGTACGAGGGCGCGGCGGAGGGTCTCCTGGAACTGCTTGTCGGTGTCTATGAGAAGGACGTGACGGTCAGCCATGAGGCGGGTGGGTCCTTTCGCAGCCCGCGCCATGATAACAGAAGTGCCATGCTCTCCGGCGCGCCGACTGGCCGCCGACTGGCCGCCTACTGTTCTAGCAGCGCGGCGGAGACGAGCTCGACGAGCTGGTCCTCGCCCAGGTCAGACGTGAACGCGTAGCCGACGCCGCGCTCGCGGTAGAAGACCACGCTGTAGCCGCGCGCGCCGTCGACGAACAGCTCGTGGTTGTCGATCACGCGGCGCTTGGGCGCGGTCATCGGCATGTTGGAGGCGTCGAAGACGTAGACCGTCACGTTGTTGGCACCGACGCGGTAGGTGAGCTGCGCCGCGTCGCGGCTCGACAGATGGCCCATGCGGGCACCGACGAGCGCCGAGGGCGTGGCGCCGCGCTGGCGCGAGAGCTGGGGCGGTCGCACCGGCACGTCGACCTTGCCCTGCATCCAGGCGTGCACGTTCTCGGCGTTGCCGTCGATCTCGACGGGCAGGTTCTTCTCGTGCGAGCGGATGCAGTCCTCGACGATGGCGGCGCGGCCGACGCGCGGCTGCACCACGGTGCTCAGGAAGACCACCATCGATGCCGCGGCAGCGAAAACCGCGACGAACGGCATGGCGCGGCGGAGCAGGGGCGGCGTGGGCCCCTGGCCGGTGCGGTCGGCCTCGTCGAGCGCGGCGAGCACGCGCACACGCAG
>JBKJOI010000303.1:0-6495 GCA_046595695.1 Haliangiales bacterium
TGCTGCTCGCCGCGGAGGCGCTGCCCAAGCTCTTCCCCATGCTGATGACCGCGGCCGGCACGATCCCGCCCGCCAAGGTGCTGGTGCTGGGCGCCGGCGTCGCCGGGTTGCAGGCGATCGCGACCGCGCGCCGCCTGGGCGCGGTCGTCGAGGGCTACGACGTGCGCAAGGTGGTCAAGGAGCAGGTCGAGTCGCTCGGCGCGCGCTTCGTCACCATCGACGTCGAGGATGCGGCGGGCGCCGGCGGCTACGCCAAGGAGCAGTCCGAGGAGGCCAAGAAGAAGGTCGCCGAGGTGCTCGCGCAGCACGTGGCCAAGTCTGACGTGGTAATCACGACCGCGCTCATCCCGGGTCGGCGCGCGCCGATCCTGTTGCCTGCGTCCATGGTGCGCGGCATGAAGCCGGGCTCGGTGATTGTCGACATCGCCGCCGAGCAGGGCGGCAACTGTGAGCTGACCAAGCCGGGCGAGAACTTCGTCGACGGTGGCGTGACCATCATCGGCGAGAAGAACCTGCCCAGCCAGATGGCCGTGCACGCGAGCTTCATGTACTCGCGCAACATGGAGAAGCTCATTGGCCACATCGCCAAGGAGGCGGTGCTGGTCCTCGACACCGCCGACGAGATCGTGCGCGGCATGATGATCACGCGGGGCGGCGAGGTCGTCCACGCGGCGGTCGCCGAGCTCGTGGCCAAGGAGGCCTGACCTGTGACGCCGACCCTGATTTTCGCGTTCTACGTGTTCTTCCTCGGCAGCTTCGTCGGGCTCCAGGTGATCTCCAAGGTACCCCACCTGCTGCACACGCCGCTCATGGCGTTCACCAACGCCATCTCGGGCATCTCGCTGGTCGGCTCGCTGCTCGCCGCGGGCGGGCACTACGGCATGCTCTCGACGGTGCTGGGCGCCATCGCCGTGATGGCCGCGACCATCAACGTGGTCGGCGGCTTCCTCATCACCGACCGCATGCTCAAGATGTTCAAGAAGAAGAAGGTGAGCCGATGAACGTCGAGCTCACGAACGCCGAGACCGTCGTTCAGCTGCTCTACCTGTTCGCCTCCGTCATGTTCATCCTCGGCCTGCGCGATCTGGGCGACGCCCAGACCGCTCGCCGTGGCGTCTTCCTGGCCGAGGTCGGCATGCTCGCCGCCGTGGTCGGCACGCTCATCTTCGGCATGAAGGTCAGCGGCGTGATCGTGCGCTGGGAGTGGATCATCGGCGCGCTCATCATCGGCTCGCTCATCGGCACGGCCATGGGCCAGTGGATCCCGATGACCAAGATGCCCGAGCGCATCGCGCTCTCGCACGCCTTCGGCGGCCTGGCCGTCGCGATCGTCGGCGTGACCGAGTACCTGAACCACGCGCACCACGGCATGACCACCATCCACATCACCGCGGTCGGGCTCGAGGTCGCGCTCGGCGCGCTCACCTTCACCGGCTCGCTGATCGCGTTCGGCAAGCTGCAGGGCATCCTGCCCGGCAAGCCCATCACCTTCGCGGGCGCCAACGCCTTCAACATGCTGCTCATCCTGGGCGTGCTGGCGAGCGTCGGCTACCTCATCTACGCGCCGCACACCGACATCGTTTTCTGGGCCATCCTGGGCATGGGCGCGCTGCTCGGGCTCACCCTGGTGCTGCCCATCGGCGGCGCCGACATGCCGGTCGTGATCTGCCTGCTCAACTCCTACGCCGGCCTCGCTGCCGCGGCGACCGGCTTCGCGCTCAGCAACAACGTGCTCATCATCTGCGGCGCGCTCGACGGCGCCTCGGGCTTCCTGCTCGGCATGATGATGTCCAAGGCGATGAACCGCTCCTTCTACAACGTCGTCTTCGGGGCCTTCGGCTCGGCTCCCGCCGACTCGGGCCCGGCCGCAGGCGCGACCGGCGGTGGCCCGGCGCCCAACGTGGGCAGCATCGAGGAGGCCGCCGAGATCCTGCGTGCTGCCCGCACCGTGATCGTGGTGCCCGGCTACGGCATGGCGGTCTCGCAGGCGCAGCACGCCACACGTGACCTCGCCAACGCGCTGGCCGCGAACGGCACCGAGGTGCGCTACGCGATCCATCCGGTCGCCGGGCGCATGCCCGGTCACATGAACGTCCTGCTCGCCGAGGCCAACGTCCCCTACGACCAGCTCTTCGACCTGGACGTCATCAACGACGACTTCGCCTCGACCGACGTGGCGCTGGTGGTCGGCGCGAACGACGTGGTGAACCCGGCCGCGCGCACCAACAAGGGCAGCCCCATCTACGGCATGCCCATCCTGGGCGCCGACCAGTCCAGGACCTGCATCGTGCTGAAGCGCTCGCTCAACCCGGGCTTCGCGGGCATCGAGAACGAGCTCTTCGTGAAGCCGAACACCATGATGGTGCTCGGGGACGCGAAGAAGACGATCATGCAATTCACGGCCGCGCTGAAGGAGTAGGACGCGCCGGAGGTTGGGGACGAGTCGTTCGTTCCGGATCGTAGCCTTCAGTGGTGGTGGCGGCGGGTCCTGCCGACGCGGGGTTTTCTTGCTCTCCTCGCTCGGACAGTCCTCGCCGCCGCTCGTGAGGCGCTCGCGGCACTAGTAACGCGGCGGCTGCGGAACTCGCTCGTCGGGCAAAAAACCCGCGCCGTCACCCGCCGTTCCTCGCGTCGGGCGTCCGCGGGCCGACTTCCCACCTCCGTTGCGTTGGGACGCGACGATCCGGATCGTTCGCATGATCCCCAGGCAACAGGAGTCCGAAATTGCGCCGCTCGTGGACACCAAACGAGGCGGCGGGGGCGCCGCCACGACGACCCCGTGACGACGCCACTGACGACGCGCGGGTGGCGCGACGGTGGGTCCGCCCCCACGACGCACTATCGAGCACCCCCGATGGCGGCGAGGGCGGCGAATGCGGGTGCGAGATCGGAGGAGTGGGGGCGCGGCCCGCCGTCGTGCCAGGCCCCGCGCACCTCCACGGTGACGGCTACGATCAGGAGACCGCTGCCTCCCCCCGCCCGCGTCAGTGCAGGCGCTTGTCGCTGCCCGTGACGCTGGCCTCTTCGCCGGCGTCCTTGATCCACTGCGCGATCACGGGATGCGCGATGACCGCGTCCATGTAAGTGCGCGTGTCGGCATCGACGCGCGCGGCGTAGGGCACGAAGCGGCCCACGACCACCGGCGCGAAGAAGCAGTCGGCGGCGGAGAAGGCGCCGAAGAGGAAGGGGCCACCCGCGCCGTGGGCGGAGCGGCAGGTGCGGAAGAGGTCCTCGATGCGGGAGACCTCTTTTTGTACGGGGGCCGGGATCTCGGCGAGGGGGCGGCGGGCCGTGACGTTCATGGACATGTTGCTGCGGAGGGCGGGGAAGCCCGAGTGCATCTCGGCGCAGACGCTGCGGGCCAGGGCGCGCGCGGCGCGGCCTTCGGGCCACAGGTGGGCTTCGGGGAAGCGCTCGGCCAGGTACTCGATGATGGCGAGGGAGTCCCAGACGCGCACGTCGCCGTCGAGCAGCACCGGCACGCGGCCGGTCGGGGAGTGGGTGGCGATGCGCGCCGCGGTGTCGGGCTGGTCGAGGATGATGACGACTTCTTTGAAGGGGACACCCACGTGCTTGAGCGCGAGGTACGGGCGCATCGACCACGAAGAGAGGTTCTTGTCGCCCACGACGAGAGTCAGCTCACTCATGCGCGCAGCATGAAGTGAGACCGGGCGGTTTGTCGAGAGCAGTGGGAGCGAGGCGAGGGCGGTACAGACGCGCGCTGAGGCGCGCGGGAGAGCTAGCGCGAGATCTTCACCTTGGGCGGCAGGAAGAACGAGACGCCCACGCCGACGAACAGGTGGCCGAGGAAGCGGGGATCGCTCCCGTCGACCTTGCGGTCAGCGTTGAAGTCCTGGCCGCTCGGATTGTCTTTGAAGAAGTAGTCGCGGAACGAGATGTCGAGCGCGACCCACTTGTTGATGAAGATATGCATGCCCACGCCGACCTGGATGCCTGGCTTGAAGCCCGAGTTGTACGGGCAGTCGTTGCGCGGGTCGTCGAACCTGTCCACCTCGGCGCCGGTGACCGGATCGATCGTGGAGCCGTCCTGCGCGGGCGTGCAGTCGTCCTCGCCGAAGTCGTTCGCGAGCGAGGCGAAGCCGAAACCGCCCGAGACGTAGATGTCGAAGGCGAGGTAGAGCTTCGAGAACAGGGAGATCTTGCCGAACCAGGGCGTGAACGTGGCGCCGACGCCGCCGTGGAGCGGCATCGTGTTCAGGTGCGAGTTGAACTGATCCCGGGTGGGCGTGGGATCGCCGCCGCCCACGGTGGTCGGCAGCGAGTCGCGCACCGACTCGGTCAGCGCCGTGTCGAGCCCGGTGCCGAAGAAGATCATGCCGCCGAACGAGAGGCTGTCGGTGATGTGGTACTCGAGCTTGAGGCCGCCCGAGACGGTGTGCTTGTAGTCGGCCTGCACCGTCGCCTCGAAGGTCGGCGCGACCTCGAAGCGCAGCAGGCGCAGCTCGTACTTGTTGCGCACGTCCGGCTGGCCCTCGAGCGGGCTCTTGCGGGCCGACGCCGAGCCCGGCACGAACACGGCGGCGACGGCGGCGGCAGCGAGAAGCGTGGTTCCGAAACGCTTGAGCATGTCGACTCTCCCTGTACCGTGGCCTAGCGGAACGTGGTGTAGCGGAACGAGGTCGGGAACCAGAAGCTGAGCCCGGCCGAGAACATCACATGGTTGATGAGCTTGCCGTCGGCGGCCTCTTCGGAGCACTCGACGCTGACCGCGCAGGCCATGTCGTTCGAGCGCTTCACGTCCTCGAACTTGTCGATGAAGATGTAGTCCTTGAAGCCGAGGTTCAGCGTCACCCAGTCGGCCAGGAAGACGCGGAAGGTGACGCCGATGTTCGGCGTGATGAGCGTGTTGGTCCAGGCGGGCAGCGCCGGATCGCGCGGGATGATCTCGGTCTGCGTGACGCCGACGCCGGCGGTGAACAGGGTCTCCAAGTGGACGATCTTCTTGTTGAGCACCGAGAACTTGGCGTAGATCGGCACGTAGTGGAAGTTCAGCGCTGCGCCGAAGTTGTACTTGTTGATGGTCGGTAGACGGCGCTGCTGGCGGGCCACGAGATCGAAGGTCTCGAGGAAGTCCTTCACGAAGTACTGACCCTCGATGCCCACCGCGAGCACGTCGGTCAGGTAGTAGTTCACCTGACCATTCAGCTCGTAGTGCCGGATCATGTTGTCGTTGATGGTGAGACCCGCCGACGGCATGAGCTCGAGGCGGTTCATCTTGAGGAACGGCTTGCGGATGACGACGACGATGTCCTGCCAGGACCCACGCGTCTCACCCAGGGTGAGATCCTTGTCTTCCTTGCCCGCCTTGCCGGTGGGCGTGCCCCCCTCGGGCTCGGTCATGTCGATCTCGGGATCGCCCGCCGATCCGATGTCGGGCTCGGCCTCCGCAGCCGGGGGCGTGCCTTCGGGCTCGGTCATGTCGATCTCGGGCTCGTCTGGCTTCTGCGCCAAGGCCGTGGCCGTGGTCGAGAGGACGAACGGAAGCGTCAGAACCGCACCCGTGAGCAGCCAACTGTTCGCGCGTCGAATCATTCAGGTCACTCCCCGCGTACGACGGTGTAGTGAAGCGGCGACTCCCGAAATCCCCCTAAATTACGAATACTTAGAGGGTTCCTGCAAAGTGTCGGCAATATAGCATGCGATTTTTCCGAGGGGCAAGACCTTTACCCTCACCGAACCTCAAAAATGAATTTCATGAGAGGCAAGGCGCGGGCTTAACATGGCCGCGCGCGAGATCACCGCACCAGAACTGGCGCAAGATCAACGCTCCATCACCGATAGGAAAGGGAGGCCATCGATGAGCTTTCTGGACAAAGTGAAGTCCGCGGCCGGCGTGGGCGCGGCGACCCTGCAGGTCGACGTCAACCAGCGACCGACCAAGCGTGGCGACGAGCTCGTCGGGCTCATCCGTATCGTGCCCGGCAAGGTTGCCCAGAAGCTGGCCTACCTGGTCGTGACCGTGGAGTGGGACGGTGAGTGGACCTACAAGAACGCGGACGGCAACGAGATCACCGTGCGCGGCGGCAAGGGCTACGTGCTGCTCGACCGGCCCGCCAACACGCTGAACGTCTCGCTCACCCCCGGCAACACCATCGAGGTGCCGGTGCGCGCCAAGATCCCGTCTGACGCGCCGCTCGCCAGCGAGAAGGTGAAGTGGAAGTTCTACTGCCGCGCCGACATCGAGGGCGCGAACGATCCCGAGTTCGCGACGTCGCTCGAGATCAACGGCTAGCCGCTGGTCGTGAGCTGCCCGGCGGCGCGCTGCTCGCGCCGCTGGCGCACGATCTTGAAGTGGGTCGGCAGCACCCAGACGATCCCGATCGCGCCGCCGCCGACCATCCCCACCCACGGCACCACCGGCAACCCGACGATCGCGAAGACCATGACCACGACGTCCATCGCGTCGCGGCGGGCGATCTGCGCGAAGAAGTCGCCGATCCACCGGCCCACCGAGCGCCGCGCCTGGGGATGCGT
>JBKJOI010000086.1:0-11023 GCA_046595695.1 Haliangiales bacterium
GAAGAGCTTCGCGTTCATCCACAAGCGCAACCTGGTGAACGAGGCGTTGCCCTACCTCGTCGTCGACGATCCCAGCTTCTACGACGAGGTAGGGCAACGCCTCGTTCACCAGGTTGCGCTTGTGGATGAACGCGAAGCTCTTCGCGATCACGGCGCGCACGCCCGCGCCCTGCAGCGCCCACACCGCCTGCTCGCGCGAGCTGCCCGAGCCCCAGCCTTCACCCGCGACGACGATAGTCTGGCCGGCGCGGCAGCGCTCGCCGAACTCGGGGCGTACGTAGTGGAAGCAGCGGGCGCCCAGATCTTCGACCTTGGTCAGGTGGCAGAACTCGCCCGGGATGATGGCGTCGGTGTCGATGGCGTCGCCGAAGCGCTGCACGCGCGCACGCAACAGGGTCTTGGCCTCCTCGCCGCCGGCGATCGCGTGCACCGGCGGTACCTCGCCGATCACGCCCACGACGGTGACGTCGGGCTCGACCGTATGAATGGTGAGCGGCGTGCGCTCGCCGCGCTCGAGGATGCGGAAGAACTTCTCGCGCACCGCGGCGCTGAAGTAGGGCCGCGGATCGGTCGCGGTCATGGACAGCGCCGACGCCGCCACCGTCGCGCCCGAGGCCAGGTACGCGAACGAGCCCTCGCCCATGCGGTTGTGGAAGTTGCGGTTCTGCGACGAGTACCAGGTCTCGCCCTTGTCGGCCTTGCGGCTGGCCACGCCCAAGCACATGGAGCAACCGGGCGGATCGACGACGAAGCCGGCCTGCTCGTAGAACTTCCACAGGCCGGCGTCGCGCAGGTTGGCCTGGATCGACAGATCCCCGGGCACGACCAGCCGCTTGCCCGGAGCGGCCGGCACCGGCTGCACGCCGCGGCCCATGGCCTCCTCGAGCACCAGCGCGCCCAGCACCAGCTCTTCTTCGGTCGTGGTGCACGCGCCGATGAAGACGCCGTCGAGCTTGCGCCCGGCGTCCTCCTCGATGCTAACCACGTTGTCGGGCGCGAACGGCCGGGCAACGCGCGGCCCCAGCGTGCCCAGCGAGAGGCGGTGGCGCGTGAGGTAGGGCGCGTCGGCGTCGGCGCGGAAGTAGCGCGCGCCCTGCTGCAGGCCGCTCGGGCCGCGCCGCGAGATCCAGTCCGCGACGACCGCGTCGGGCTCGAAGATGCCGTTCAGCCCGCCGAACTCGGCGGTCATGTTGGCGATGGTGAAGCGCATGTCGGTCGACCACGTCTTGACCGCGTCGCCGCGATACTCGACGGTGCGCTCCATGGCCACGGTGTTGCGGCCGAGCGCGCGCAGCGTCTCCAGCACGATGTCCTTGCCGGCCACGCCGAACTCGGGCGTGCCGACGAAGTCGATCGCGATGGCCTCGGGCACCTCGATCCACGACTGCCCGAGCACCATGGCGGCGGTGACGTCGGCGCCGCCCAGGCCGATCGCGAACGCGCCCAGCCCGCCGTGCGATGAGGTGTGCGAGTCGGCGCCGAGGACGATCTCGCCCGGCAGCACCAGGTCCCGGTAGAACTTGGTGTGCAGGATGGTCACGTTGGCGTCGTAGAAGTGCTTGATGCCGCTCTCGCGCGCGAACGAGCGCGACAACTCGGTCAACTTCTGCGCCTTGGCGTCGCGCACCAGGGTCGTGGGATCGACGGTGTGGTCGATGGCCAAGAAGAAGCGCGCCTGGTCGTGGATCTTGGGCCGACCGAGCGCGTTGTAGGTCTTGTCCATGCCGTTCCAGGCCAGCTCGCTGGCGATGGTCCAGTCGACGCGGATGCGCAGGACGTCGCCCGCTTGCACCCAGGGACGCTCGAGCCCGATCGCGTGATGGGCGAGAATCTTCTGGGTCAGGGTCATGGGACGGCGATTCATCTGGGAGATCCCCTTAGCTGACCTTCACGCCCAGCGCCAGGCCTTCGCCGGTGGGCAACATCGTCGAACGGAAGCGACCGCCGCGCACCAGCGCCTCGTGGAACGCACGCATCGCGCGGATGCGCGTCGCCTCTTCGGGGCGCGCCTCGGGCTCGTGCACGATCTCGCCGAACAGGAAGGCGTTGTCGCCGAGGACCACGCCGCCGACGCGCAGGTTCTCGGCCGCCCAGCTCAGGTACGCCGGGTAGCCTTCCTTGTCGGCGTCGATGAACACCAGGTCGAAGGGCCCGTGCGGCTCGATGATCTCGAGCTTCTCGAGCGCGGGCCCGACGATGACCTCGGCGCGCGCGCCGAAGCCGGCGTGCGCGAAGCTCTGCCGGGCCACCACGGCGTGCTTGTGGTCGAGCTCGAAGGTCCACAGGTGACCGTCCTGCGGCATGCCGCGCAGCAGGCACACGCCCGAGTAGCCGCCCAGCGTGCCGATCTCGACCGCCTTCTTCGCGCCGCACATGCGCGCCAGGACCTCGAGGTGCAGCCCGTCGAGCGCGCCGACCTGGATCGGCGGCAGGCCCGCGGCGTTGGAGCGGGTGCGGATCTCGGCGAGCGTCGGATCCTCGGGCGCGAACGTGCGCTCGGTGTAGCGCGTGATCTCGAGGTCGCCGTTGCCGAACGCTTTCACGGGCGGTGAGCCGGCCGCCGCCAAGCTACTTCTCTTCCTTGATCTCGTCGGCCGAGAGCTCGAGCGCCTCGGCGGGCGGCGCGGGCGGCCGCGCCACCGCGGGGTCCTTCACGCCGATGACCTTGACCTTGAAGGTGATGTCCTTGCCGGCCAGCGGGTGCAGGAAGCGCACGGTCACTTCCTGGTCGTTCACCTTCACGACCTTGAAGGTGACCGGCTCGCCGTGCGGCCCCTTGGCCTGGAACTGCATGCCCGGATCGAGCTGGGCGTCCTTGGGGAACTCGGCGCGCGGCATCGCCTTGGTCGGCAAGCTCTCCTCGGTGCCGAAGGCGTCCTTGGCGGGGATCGTACCCTCGCGCGCGTCGCCCGCGACCAGCCCCTCGAGCACCTTCTCGAGGCCGACCAGCATGGCGCCCTGGCCGTGGATGTAGTCGACCGGGCCGCTCTTGTCGGAGGACTCGAGCACCGCGCCATCCGGCGTGGTGAGCGTGACGTGGAGCCTGACGGCCATTCCCTTTGCGATCTTCGCTGTCATGACGGCCTCGCTGTCGCTAAAACTGCGGGGGACCACAAATGAGATCGGTCGGTGTGTTGCTGCAATCGCACGCCACCGGGGTTCCGGTGGGTGTGCCGTCCGAAGTGCAGGTCTGGATGATCTCGCCGGTCTCGAAGAAGTGCACGATCTGCTCGTTGATCTTGGCACGCTTGCGCAGCGAGCCGTGCGTCCCATTGTCCTCGAGGGTGACGTTTCCGCCGGGCGGCAGCGGCGTGCGGTGCTCGTCCCACTGCGTGAGCGCCGAGTCGAGTGGACCCGCGGCGACCTCGAGCCCGAACGGCGTGTAGAGCGCGGGCCCGAGCACCTTGGTGCCAGCGGTGCGCGCCCATAGCTCGGCGCCGATGTTGGCCACCTGCGCGTCGCCCACGGCCATCTGCAAGAGCACGCTCTTCCTGGGCACGCCCGGGTAGAGCGCGTCCTTGTCACCGGTCAGGTGCGAGACGTGCGTGATCGGATCGGTCAGATCCCAGCCCGCCTGCACCAGCGTGAGCAGGATCTGAATCTGCAGCTCGTTGTCGGTGTACGCGTTGTACATGAAGATCCGGTAGGTCTTCCAGTTGGTGGACCGCTCGATGATGTAGCTGTAGCTGGCGGCCGGCACGCCGAGGACGCCGCGGGTGACGAACGGGTCGATGGCCATGAACGTGCCGCCGAAGATGCCGCCCTGCGAGATGCCGTAGTACGACACGTTGGTGGCGTCGAGCAGCTTGGCGTCGCCGAGCTGGAACGTGGGCGACTCGGACCAGACCAGCCGCGCCAGCGTCTCCAGCGCGACGAACTGGTTCACGCCCTGCACGAGCTTCTCCATCACCAGGTCGACCTGGTCGATGTCGTTCAGCGCCAGCGCGACCGCCGTGAGATCGGCCGCGCTCATGCCGCGCCAGTCGGTGGCGATGATGGCGACGCAGGCGCGCTGCGCGAACGCGCGCGGGTAGCCGCCCTTGGCCTCGTCGAGCGAGCCGATGAGCCCGTGGCCGTAAATCACGATCGGCAGGGGCAGGTTCTGCGGATCCTCGGCGCACTTGGGGATCACGACCACGAACGGCGCCTGCAAGATCGGCTTCCCGGTGTTGATCGTGGCGCGTCCATCGCTGCCGCGGTTCAGCACCGCCATGTTGCCGCCGTCGCCGTCGAGCACGTTGGGCACGTCGAAGGTGCCCTCGACGATGCGCAGGGTCTCCTCGGGATCCGCGCCGTCGAGGCCGTCGCTCTCGACCGTGAAGGTGAAGCCCGAGCCGTCGCCGATCGCGGTCAGCATGGCGTCGCGGGCGTCGAGCACGTCGCGATAGACCGGCTCATCGGTGCGCACGGTGAACGACCACGCGACCACGAGCTCGCCGCGGGGTGCACCCGCAGCCTCGAGCTTGGCAAAGATGTCCGCGTAGCTGGCGCGCACGCGCTCGAGGCGCTCGTTGCCGGTGGCCTTGCCGTCGACGAGCGCCTTGAAGCCGGGCTGGATCGGCAGCGCACCGCCGCCCGGCGCCTTCAGGGTGTTGCGGATGCCGACCGCGTAGCGCTTGCCAGGACGCAGGCGCACGACCGGCCGGATGAGCAGCGCGACCTCTGATGGAAAGGCGGCCTCGACCTCCTTGGCCTGCAGGTCCTCCTCGGCGAAGTGGGGCACGCGCTCGCCGGTCTCGAGGTCCACGAGCACGGTCGGGCTGGACGGCTCGAGGCTCTTCTGCGGATCGGTCGCGGGCGGCAGGCCGGCGGGATCGAAGCCACCTTCCCAGGCCATGAGCAGCGGCACGTTGGCCGACCAGCCGTCCATGGCGTTGTACTTGGCGACGGCTGGAGTGACACCGCTGGCGTTCCTGGGCAGCACGTTGTCGGGGATGTCGAGGCGACGCCCGGACGGGCTCGCGGCGTCGTCGATCTCGTAGATCGCCGACGGCCACGGGAGCACGCAGCCGGCGCCACCCAGACCGTTGCAGCCGGGCAGCACGACGTCGTCGGCGTCATCACCGCACGCCGGCGAGAGCAAGAGCAAGGTGGTGAGGGGCAGTAGTAGGCGAAATGGAGCGACGAGGTGTTGCAAACTTCTCATGCGGCGGAGTTTAAACCCGATCGCCGGCTCCTGGTCGAGCGCGAACCGCGAGCATGACCATGATGGACGGCGACGCGCTGCGTCGGTGGGACGATGGGCGCCCCTAACCTGCGACTAGCCTTCCTTCAGCCTTCCTTCATCCAGTCGGGCGTGTGCTCCTCGCCACCCGCGGGCGGAGGTTTCGGCGGGTCCTTCGGCGGCTCCTTCGGCGGATCGACGGGCTCCTTCGGCGCGCCCTTCGGCATCAGACCGGTCGGCTCGTCGCTGCCGGCAGCCGGCGGCGGCTCCTTGGGCTCCTTGGGCGGCTTCTCCTTCGGCGGAGCCTTCGGGGTCGGCTCGCGCGGCGGCTTCTTCTCGGCCACCACCGGCGGCGCCTTCACGATGGCCGACAGGGTCAGCTGCG
Organism: Haliangiales bacterium; assembly: GCA_046595695.1. Lineage (GTDB taxonomy): Bacteria > Myxococcota_A > Polyangia > Haliangiales > SHYZ01 > JBKJOI01. Next base: position 5,550 of record JBKJOI010000086.1, read on the forward strand.
CGACCAGGACGCCCTTGCCCTTCTCGGCGGAGCAAGCGGCGTCGGGACCGATCTCGGTCTCGCCCGGCTGGAAGCCCGACTTCTTGATCAGCACCTTGTGCGCCACCTTCGGATCGAGCTTTCCGGTGAGCGGCACGTCGGCGGGGCTGGTCTTGCCGGTGTTCGCGCCGTCGATCCAGATCGCGCCGCCCTTGGGATCGGTATCGATGCGGATCACGCGCGGCATGGGCTTGAGCGTCGCCTCGAGCTTGGCATCCGCCGCCTTCTCCTTGGCGGTGTCGAGCTTGAGCTTCGCGGGCTCGTGGCACGCGAGCTCGAGGGTGACGTCGTAGCTCTTGGCCTCGTCGAGGCCCGGCAGCGACAACGGCGTGGTGCCCATGGACTTGCCGTCGACGACGACGGTCGCGCCCGGCGGCGTCGAAACCACCTGGACCGTAACCCCCACGGGCGGCGGTTGCACTGCGGGTGCCGCGTCGGCGACCGCGACGACCGCCGGCTCGGGCTGGTCGCTCGGCACGGGCGGAGTCACGCCACCGGCACCGGGGTCGGGCGCCACGCCCGGCGTCGGCTCGATGGGCGCGCCTGCGGTCTCGTCGCCCTTGCTCTTCGCCAGCACGTAGGCGCCGGCGGCGCCGCCGACGAGCAGTACGCCGATGATGATGGGCAGCGGCGAGCGCTTCTTGCGCTCGCCGTAGTCCACCGAGGGCAGCACGCGATCCTGCTCGGCCGACGTTCGCCTGCGGCCCGCGGGCCGCGCAGCCTCGGCGGCGCGCTCCTCCGCGACCTTCGCGGCGCGCTCGTCAGCGGCCTTCTTCTCGGCGGCCTTCTTCTCGGCGGCCGCCTTGTCTTCCTGCTGGCGGGTCGCCGCTTCGAGCTCGAGCTTCTCGTCGGCCTTGATCTCCGCGGCCTTGATCTCCGCGGCCCTGACCTCTGCCGCCTTCTTCGCGGCGGCGTCGGCGTCGGTCTGCGACCCGGTCTCGCCGGTGCCCCTGGCGTGACCGTTCGTGCCCGTCGTCGACGGCAACACCGAGACCACGGGCGCCGCCGCGGCGAGCGGCGGGCTCTCGACGGCCGGCGCCTTGCGCTCGTTCGCCGCGGCCTCTTGCTCGGCCTTGCGCAGGAGATCCTCGAACGAGCCCGCGACGCGCGTGGGCTGGTTGAAGGCCTCCTCGGAGAAATCGTCGTCGACGCTGGAGAACGGCATCGGCTTGGGCAGCGGCGTGGCGTCGCGGCTCGGCTCGTCGGGGAAGCCGCCACGCGACGGCGCGAGCGCGGCCGCGTTCTTCGCCGGCACCGTGTTCGGCTTGCCGGTCTGCGACGCGCCACCCTTGCCGACCGCGACCGCGGGCGCGTTGCCCGACGGTGGCACGGCCATGGACGGGCCCAGCCCCATGACCGTCGAGCGGGGCCCGGTGGGTGCGGGTGCGATCTTGGTGGCCTGCGCGCTCTGCGCGGCCAGGCCGCTCACCAGCGGCGCGGGCGCGACCCGCGTCTTGGGATCGTTGCTCTGCAGCGACTCGAACCTGGGATCGACGCCGGTGTCCTTCGCCTTCATCTGCAGGATCTTGTCGAGGACGAGCTGGCTCTCGGGCGCGAGCTTGTCGAAGCGCACGCCCATGCCGGGCGCCACACCGACGCGCGCCGGGTCGTGCTCGCGCGTCCACACCACGGTGCCCTCGCCCGAGATCAGCGGCGACGCGTCTTGCAGCTGGAACTCGAAGCGGAGCTGCGTTCCGACGGCAAGCGGGTCCTTCGTGCGGATGAAGATGCCGCCATGGCTGACGTCCACCGAGTAGCGCTCGATGAACTGGTCGAGGGTCGCGCTCTTGAACTTGATTTTGAGCGTGACCGGGGTGCGCTTCTCTTTCCTGGTGTTCGGGTCGCTCACGCTTACCTCGCGGACGCCTGGAGATGCAGGCGCGGGATCAGGGATGTTGGCATTTTAGCCGCCACGAACACAGAAACGCAAGGCGCCGTGCACAGTTGGGTGCGAGATCGCCCGGGCGGACGAGTCCACGGATGGTGCACGGGTGGTGCACGTGCGGTTCACGATAACGAGTTCGGGACGAGTCTGGAACGAGTCCGGCGCGCGATGGTATAAGGCCCGGCATGTCGTCGCCGAGTCTGTCTTCTGGTCTCCAGGCCACTCCTTCGACCCGCCGGATCAAGAAAGTCTTGGTGGCCAACCGCGGCGAGATCGCCGTCCGGGTGATGCGCACCTGCCGCGAGCTCGATATCGCGACGGTGGCCGTCTACTCTGACGCCGATCGGACCGCGCTGCATGTGCGCACCGCCGACGAGGCCGTACACATCGGCGCGTCGCCCGCGCGCGAGAGCTACCTGGACATCCAGAAGATCCTCGCCGCCTGCAAGAAGACGGGCGCCGACGCGGTCCACCCCGGCTACGGATTCCTTTCTGAAAACGAGGAGTTCGCCGACGCCTGCGAGGCCGCCGGCATCGTCTTCATCGGCCCGCCGTCGGCGGCGATGCGGGCCATGGGCGACAAGACCTCGGCGCGCGCGACCATGACCAAGGCGGGCGTCCCGGTCGTGCCCGGCGACAACGGCCCCGAGGGCCGCGGCTTCCCGTCGGCGGCCACCGCGCTCGAGTCGGCCAAGAAGATCGGCTTCCCGGTGATGCTGAAGGCCTCCGCGGGCGGCGGCGGCAAGGGCATGCGCCTGTGCGACGGCGACGCCAAGTTCCAGGCCATGTACGACGGCGCGCAGCGCGAGGCCAAGAGCGCCTTCGGCGACGACGCGGTCTACCTGGAGAAGGCCATCGTGCGGCCGCGGCACATCGAGATCCAGGTGTTCGCCGACGCCCACGGCCACGTGATCCACCTGGGCGAGCGCGACTGCTCGATCCAGCGCCGCAACCAGAAGGTCATCGAGGAGTCACCGTCGCCGGTGATGACGCCCGAGCTGCGCGCCAAGATGGGCGAGATGGCCGTCAAGGCCGCACGCGCCTGTGGCTACCGCGGCGCCGGCACCATCGAGTGCCTGCTCGGCTCCGACGGGCACTTCTACTTCCTCGAGATGAACACGCGACTGCAGGTCGAGCACCCGGTCACCGAGCTCGTCTACAACCTGGACCTGGTCGCGTGGCAGATCGCCGTCGCCGAGGGCAAGCCGCTCCCGCTCACCCAGGAGCAGGCCGACGCGCGCCGGCGCGGCCACGCCATCGAGTGCCGCGTCTACGCCGAGGACCCGGTGAAGTTCCTGCCCTCGCCGGGGAAGATCACCTCGCTGCGCACGCCTTCGGGCCCGTATGTGCGTGACGATTCGGGCGTCACTGCCGGCGCCGAGATCTCCACATTCTACGATCCCATGATCTCCAAGCTCATCGTTTGGGGCGAGGATCGCGGCGCCGCGCTCGCGCGCATGCGCCGGGCGCTCGACGAGTACCGCGTCGGTGGCATCAAGAACAACCTGGGCTTCCACCGCCGGCTGCTGCGCCACGCCACGTTCATCGCCGGCGAGTTCGACACCGGCTTCATCGAGCGCGAGCGCGCCATCCTGCTCGCGCCCTACGCGCTCGACGGCGAGGAGCTCGACCTCGCCATCGCGGTCGCTGCGATCTCACGCGCCGCGGGCGGCGCGTCTGCCACGGCGACTGCCGGCAGCGCGAACGCCGCCAGCTCGAACGGCGCCGCGCGCCCGAGCAACTCGGCGTCACCGACGGGCAGCTCGGGCATCACGCCGTGGCGTCTCAGCGTGCCCACGTGGCGCCGCTAGTCGTGCGTGAACAGATGAGCAGCCCCCGTCTTGACATTAACCGGGCGGTGCACTAATCCATGGGCACTGCAATGGACCCAAGTAGTAGTCGTACAGACGCCGACGTGAAACAAGAAGTCCTCGAAGCGCAGGTTGCCCTCGACCAGGGCGACTACCGCACCGTCCGCAGGAAGCTGCGCCGGCTCACCGACCCGGGCATCGTGGTGCCCGTGGAGCTGCGAGCCGAGGTCGCCAAGCTCGAGCGCACGACCCAGAACGACCCCGCCGCCGTGGCGCTTGCCGCCGGCTGTCTCGTGTTCTTCATCATCGTCGTCCTCCAGTACGTTTTCTAGCCTTCGATCCCCCCGCGTGGTCGGACTTGGATTGACTTGCCCGCTCCCGGCGAGTAGAGTCTCTCGAAGTTCATCGCACGGCTGTATCTGTGCGATATCGTTCGGGAATCGATTTCCTGAACCTAATAGTAAAATCAACACAGCCCCACTCGGAAACGAGGGACATAGGCGAATGTCCAAGCAGACCAAGTTCATCTTCGTTACGGGCGGTGTGGTGTCGTCTCTGGGCAAGGGCCTGGCGAGCGCTTCCATCGGCGCGCTGCTCGAGAACCGCGGGCTCCGCGTCTCGAACATGAAGCTCGATCCGTACATCAACGTGGATCCGGGCACGATGAACCCGATGCAGCACGGCGAGGTCTTCGTCACCGAAGACGGCGCCGAGACTGACCTAGATCTCGGCCACTACGAGCGCTTCGTGTCCACGCGCATGACGCGCATGAACAACGTGACGACCGGCCAGATCTACCACACGGTCATCACCAAGGAGCGCCGCGGCGAGTACCTGGGTGGCACCGTGCAGGTGATTCCGCACATCACCGACGAGATCAAGGACCGCGTGCGCCGCTGCGCCGAGGGCAACGACATCCTGATCGTGGAGGTCGGCGGCACCGTCGGCGACATCGAGTCGCTGCCGTTCCTGGAGGCCATCCGCCAGCTGCGCCACGAGCTCGGGCACCAGAACTCGGTCGCCGTGCACCTGACGCTCATCCCCTACATCGCGGCCGCGGGCGAGCTGAAGACCAAGCCCACGCAGCACTCGGTGCAGAAGCTGCGCGAGATCGGCATCGTCCCCGAGATCCTCATCTGTCGCGTCGATCGCCCGATCGACATCGGCATGCGCAAGAAGATCAGCCTCTTCTGCAACGTCGCGACCGACGCGGTGTTCACGTCGCAGGACGTGCCCACGATCTACGAGCTGCCGCTGCGCCTGTCCGAGGAAGGCCTCGACGACAAGATCTCCGAGCTGCTCAACATCTGGTCGCGCGCGCCCCGGCTCACCGAGTGGGAGCGCATCGTCGAGAAGATCAAGTCGCCGGCTCGCACCGTCACCGTCGGCTTCGTCGGCAAGTACGTGCAGCTGGTCGAGTCGTACAAGTCGCTGAACGAGGCGCTCGTGCACGGCGGCATCGCCAACGACTGCAAGGTCGTCATCCGGCACATCGACTCCGAGGACATCGAGAAGCGCGGCGCCGACGCCATGCTCGCCGACGTCGACGGCATCCTGGTCGCGCCCGGTTTCGGCGCGCGCGGCACCGAGGGCAAGATCGCCGCGATCCGCTACGCCCGCGAGAAGGACATCCCGTTCTTCGGCATCTGCTTCGGCATGCAGCTCGCGGTGATCGAGTTCGCCCGCCACGTCTGCGGCCTCAAGGACGCCAACTCGTCCGAGATCAACCCCGAGACCCC
>JBKJOI010000148.1:0-6454 GCA_046595695.1 Haliangiales bacterium
CTGCGCCCGGGCGGCGGCTTCTTCGGCGCCATGAAGGCGTGCGAGCCGCTGCACGTCATGTATAACGCCGCCGACCGCGGCGTGCTGGTGACCAACGCACGCCGCCAGGTGGCGCGCGGGCTACGCGCCGAGGCGCGCGTGCTCGACCTGCAGGGGCGCGAGCGCTACCGGGGCAGCGCCGCCATCGACGTCGCGCCCGACGGCGTGGTGCGCGCGCTCACGCTGCCCGAGCTGGCCGACCTGGGGCCGGTCCACTTCGTCGATGTGAGCCTGAAGAGCGTGACCGGCGAGCTGTCGCGCAACTTCTACTGGATCCCCGCCAAGCCCGACGTGGTCGACTGGGACAAGCACTCGTGGATGCACACGCCCATCGCCGAGTTCGCCGACCTGAGCGCGCTGCGCGGGCTGGCCGCGGCGCCGCTCGGCGTGCGCGTCGCCCACGACCCCGCGGATCGCGGGCGCGGCCTGCAGGTCGAGGTGCACAACCCGACCGAGCGGCTGGCCTTCTTCGTCCAGCTGCGCCTCGAGGACGGCAAGGGCGAGGACGTGCTGCCGGTCTTGTGGAACGACAACTACGTGTCGATCCTGCCGGGTGAGCGACGCCTGCTGCGCGTCAAGACGATCGCGCCGCGCGCCCTGCCCGAAGGCGTGCGCGTCGAGATCCGCGGCCTGAACGTACCCCGGCTGCGCGTGGCGCCCGAGCGGCCGCGTGCCGGCGCCGATGACGAGCGCGAGGAGGTCTTCCCGTGACGCCACCCAACTCCATCGACACCGTCGAGGTGCTCGACCGGCACGGGCAGCCCAGCGCGATGCTCGTGATCGACGAGAGTCACGGCCCGGCGCCGCTGCTGTCGCCGCGCCGTGCCGCCGCGCTGGTCGAGGCGGCGCTGGCCGCGTGCCTGCGCCAGCGCGGCGTCGAGGAAGCCCGGAGCAACGATGCCCGAGCCCAGCATGCCCGCTGAGCGCGTCCGCGCGCGCTCGCTAGCCTCGCGCGAGGCGAGGCGCACCTGTTCAGTCCTATCCTGACCGCGAGGGTGTCTCGATTCTCGCTCCTCGACGGGGACCGCGATTTCCGGTACGAACGTGGGCATGTCTGCTTCGAACGGGGCCACGGACGGTGGCGCCATCATCGGCGAGGTGCTCGCACGCCACGGCATCCCCTTCCTGTTCACGCTGTGCGGCGGGCACATCTCGCCCATCCTGGTCGGCGCCAAGCAGCGCGGCATCCGCGTCATCGACATGCGCGACGAGAAGAACACCGTCTTCGCCGCTGACGCGGTCGCGCGCATGACCGGCATCCCCGGCGTCGCCGCGGTCACCGCGGGCCCGGGCGTGACCAACACGGTCACCTCCATGAAGAACGCGCAGATGGCGCAATCGCCGGTCCTCTTGCTGGGTGGCGCGACGGCGACCATCCTCAAGGGTCGCGGCTCGCTGCAGGACATCGAGACCATGTCGATCATGCGCCCGCTGACCAAGTGGGCGACCACGGTCAAGCAGGTGGCCGCGCTCGGCTCCACGATCGAGGAAGCGCTCGAGCGCGCGCAGAGCGGCGTGCCCGGGCCGGTGTTCGTCGAGGTCCCCGTCGACCTGCTCTACGCCGAGGACATCGTGCGCTCGATGTTCCTCAAGGAAGCCGGCGTCGAGAACCCGAAGAACCTGAGCGGCAAGGCGCTGCGCTTCTACCTGGAAGGCCACCTCTTCCGGCAGTTCCGCGCGCCCGCGCTGCCCAGCCCGGGCCTGCGCATGCCGACCATCGGCGAGCTGGCCACCAGCCTGCCGCGCCCGACCCGCGACACCACCAGCCAGGTGCTCGATGTCGCCAAGCGTCTCGGCGTGGCCGAGCGCCCGGTGCTCGTGATCGGCAGCCAGGCGCTGGTCGGCTGCCGCGAGCCGGAGCGTCTGGCCGACGCGGTGCGTGCGCTCGGCATCCCGGTCTACCTGGGCGGCATGGCGCGCGGGCTGCTCGGCCGCCGCAGCGACCTGCAGTTTCGCCACGCGCGCGGCAAGGCGCTCAAGGAGGCCGACCTGGTGATCGTGGCCGGCTTCCCGTTCGACTTCCGCCTCGGCTACGGCCGCGGCTTCGGCAAGGCCACGCTGGTCGCGGCCAACCTGAGCGCGCACGAGTTGCGCAAGAACCGTCGCCCCGACGTGGCGGTGCGCATGCACGCCGGCACCTTCCTGCAGGAGCTCTCCGCGGCGGTGCCGGCGGGTACAAGCGGCCCCGGCCGGCGCGAGGCGTGGTTCGGCGCGCTGCGCGGCCGCGAGGCCGCCCGCGACGCCGAGATCGTCAAGCAGGCGGCGGCGCCCGCCGAGCTGGTCAACCCGCTCGCCTTCTTCCTTCGCCTCGAGGAAAAGATGGACGCCGACGCGGCCCTGGTCGTCGACGGCGGCGACTTCGTGGCCACCGCGGCCTACACGCTGCGGCCGCGCGCGCCGCTGTCGTGGCTCGATCCCGGCGTTTTCGGCACCCTGGGCGTCGGCGGCGGCTTCGCCACCGGGGCGGCGCTGGTCAAGCCAGGCCGCGAGGTCTGGCTCATCTACGGCGACGGCTCGAGCGCCTACACCCTGGCCGAGTTCGACACCTTCGTGAGGCACGGCCTGGCACCGATCGCGGTGATCGGCAACGATGGCGCCTGGGCACAAATCGCCCGCGAGCAGGTCGAGATGCTCGGCGACGACGTCGGCACCGTGCTAAACCGCAGCGATTATCACAAGGTCGCCGAGGGCTATGGAGGCGTGGGCCTCCTGCTCGACGATCCAGCAAAGATCGACGACACCATCGACCGGGCCAAGGCGCTCGCCCGCGCCGGCAAGCCGGTTTGCATCAACGTCCACCTGGGCCGAAGCGACTTCCGCAAAGGCTCGATTTCGATGTAGGAAGAACGACACCGTGAGCACAGAGAACGAGAAGGACCACGTCCGCCCCGAGAACCCGATCCCCGAGCTCCTCCGCCTGCTCGAGCTGGCGGCGAAGTATCCGGAAGTCGGCCCTCCGCTCGCCGAGCTCGCGTACAAGATCGGCTACGGCGATCTGGCCGAGCGGGTCGTGCGCATGGGCCTCGAGGGGGGCACGCCCGGCGTCGAGTACTACTTCGTCGCGGCCAACGCGGCGCGGCGCGAGCGCAAGTTCGCCGAAGCGCTGGCGTTCACGCTCGACGCGGTCAAATCGTTCGCGACCACCACCGACGAGGCGGTTCCGGCTGACGAGGGTGCGCGGCTCCTGCACCTGGTCCGCAACGGCTTCGCGATGCTCATGTTCGACGCGCAGGACGTGCGCTCGCAGCCGGCGTTCGTGGCCGGCCTGGCCGAGGCGCTGCCCAGCCTCGAGCCGCGCCTGGGCACCTCGCCGTTTTTCCACGGCCTGCTCGCGCAGGTGCTGTGGTACGGCGACCGCGAGGCCAGCGAGCGCGAGTGGGCACGCGCCGCCGAGCTCGGCGAGCACGAGCACACCTGGAACGCGCGCGGCACCTGGTACAAGGAGGCCGACCACGACGTCGACGCCGCCGAGAACGCCTACCGCGCCGGCCTCGAGCAGGCGCCGCACAGCGCGCTGCTGCTGCACAACCTGGCGCAGATCCTGGTCGACAAGGCCAGCCGCCCCGACGCCGACGTCGGCGCGGCCCGCCAGATGCTCAAGGAGGCCGACGAGCTGGTGCGCGCGGCGCTCCGCGAGGACGGCCCCAAGGGCCTCCGCCGGCATGTGCACTCCACGCGCGACCGCCTGAACGCGCTGCGTGCGTCGCTGCCGCGGCGCGGCGGTGGTGGCGAGCGGGATCGCGGCGATCGCGCGGATCGCGGCGATCGCGCGGATCGGCAGCCGCACGCGCCCGAGCCGGGCAACGAGATCAACGGCAACGCGATCGACGCGAACGGTAATGCCGACAACGTCGGCAACGTCGGCACCGTGGGTGGTGGTGGTGGTGGTGGTGGTGGCGGCGGTGGCGACGATTTCGATTTCACCGCGCCCGGCAAGATCTCCGCGACGCAGCGCGTCGTGCCCGGTGCGGCCAACGACATCGCCGAGCTCTCGCGCCAGCACGAGAAGCAGGACGCCGACCGCAAGGCCAAGGAGGCCGCCCACGCGGCGGCCAGCGCTCGCGCGAGGGTCGAGGCGCAGGTGCGGGCCAAGCTCGAGGCCGAGGCCAAGTCCCGGCAGGAGGCTGAGCGCCAGGCGATGGAGCAGGCGCAGCGCGCCAAGGAAGCCTCCGAGCGCGCACGTGCCGAAGTCGAGGCGCAGAAGCGTGAGGAGGTGCTGCGCCAGAAGGCGATCGCCGAGCAGCAGGCCAAGCTCACCGCCGAGCAGCAGGCGAAGCAGGAGGCCGAAAGCCGCAGGCTCGCCGAGCTGCGGGTGAAGGCCGAGCGCGAGGCGAAGGCGCTGGCGGAAGCGCGGGCGCGCGCCGAGGCCGAGGCCGCCGCGATGGCGAAGGCGCGTGCCGAAGCCGAAGCCGCGGCGAAGAAGCAGGCGGCCGAGGCGAGCAACGCGCAAGCCGAGATGAAGGCGCGCCTCAAGGACGAGATCGAGGCGCGCATCCGCGGCGAGATGGAAGAGCTGCTGAAGAACGACGTCGAGGAGAAGACCCGCGAGTCGATGAAGGCGGAGATCCTGGCCGAGGCGAAGCTGGCCGCGCAGGCGGAGCTCGCGGAGCGCCTCGCCGAGGAGCGCGCCAACATCGCCAAGCTCGAGGCCGAGGCGCGCGTCAAGGCCGAGCACGAGGCGGGCGCCCGCGCCGACATCGAATCGAAGAAGCGCGCCGAGGCCGAGGCGCGCGCCAAGGCCGAGACCGAAGCGCGCATCCGCGCGGAGGAAGAGACCAAGAAGCTGCGCGCGGAGATGGAGGTCGCATCCAAGCGCGCGGCGGAGGCCGCGGCCAGCGCCAAGGCCGCGATGGAGGTCGCGTCGAAGCGCGCCGCCGAAGCCGCCGCCAGCGCACGCGCGGACGCCGATCGGGCCAGGGCCGATGCCGCCAGCGCACGCGCGGACGCCGAGGCACGCGCCCGCACCGAGGCCGACGCGCGCGCGCGCGATGCCGCGGAGAGCGAGAAGCGCCTCGAGGCCGAGCGCCAGGCCAAGTACGAGGCCGAGGCCCGCGCCAGGATCGAAGCCGAGGAGCGCGAGAAGCGCGAGCGCGAGCTCTCCGCCACCATCGAGGAGGAGCGCAAGGCCAAGCAGGAAGCCGAGGCGCGGGTGCGCATCGAGGCGAAGGCGCGCGAAACCATCGCCGAGGACACGCGCGCCAAGGTGCAGGCCGAGCTCGAGACCGACCTCACCAAGAAGGCCGAGATCGAGGGCAAGGCGCAGGCCAAGGCCTACATGCAGGCGAAGGTGAAGGCCGAGCAGGACGAGGAGCAGAAGATGCGCGACGACCAGGCACGTCGCGCGCGCGAGATCGCGGACGTGCTGCGCACGCGCGTGGAGGCCGACGAGAAGGTCGAGGCCGCCGCGCCGAAGCGCCACAAGCGCCGCGGCTCGATGGTGAAGCCGGCGCTCTTCGGGGCCCTCGCGCTGGTGGTGATCGCCATCGGCCTGCTGCACGTGGTGCCGCTGCGCGCGTACACGGCGAAGGTCGAGAAGTCGATCGGTGCCTGGCTCGACGACGACGTTTCGATCGGCTCGATGACCTTCCGCCTGGTGCCCACGCCGCACCTGCGGGTGGAGAACGTGGCGGTGGGCAAGTCGCTGGACGCCAAGGCGGCGAGCGGCCGCATCGACCTCGACCTCTTCACCCTCTTCGGCGACAAGCCTTCGATCAACTCGATCGAGCTCGACAACGTGAGCCTCACCCAGGAAGCGGTGCGCCGCATTCCGCGTTGGGGAAGCCCCGCGGCCAAGAGCGAGGCGGGCGGCATCGAGCGCATCCGGCTGCGCGGCGTGAAGATGGAGACCAAGCCGCCGCTCGATCCCTTTGACGCCACGCTCAACTTCGCGCGCGACGGCGCCTTCCGAACGGCGAGCCTCACCTCCCCGAGCGGCTGGACGCTTTCCCTCAAGCCCGGCGAGAAGGGCTTCGACTTCGATGCCAGCGCGCGCAACATGAACCTGCCACTGGGGGCGCCGATTCCCATCTCCGACGCGCGCTTCAAGGGCACGCTCGCCGGCTCCGAGATCGTGGTGCCGGAGTTCGAGGCCGATGCCCTCGAGGGCAAGGTGAACGGCACGCTGCGCCTCACCTGGGGACAGTCGGTGAAGCTGGAAAGCAACCTGGCGCTCGCCAAGGTGAACGTCTCGCAGCTGGTGGGCGCCTTCACCAAGGCGATCGCCATCACCGGCAAGCTGGACGGCAACTTCACGCTCGCCTCCGAAGGCCCGACATTGGAAGCGCTGTTCGCGAGCCCGCGCGCGCAGGGCAAGTTCAAGCTGAGCGAGGGCACCATCAGCAACGTCGACCTGGTGGCGGTGATGCAGTCGGACTCCGCGGGCAGCCGCGCCGGCGTCACCAAGTTCGCTGAGCTC
>JBKJOI010000422.1:0-15066 GCA_046595695.1 Haliangiales bacterium
ACCGATGCCGCTGCCGGTCGCGCCGTCCATGACGACGGTGAGCGCGGCCACGCGCGCACCATAGTTGACCGTGTCGATGCCGGCGCTACCGGTCATGGTGTCGGCGCCGTTGGTGACGGCCTCCTCGTTGAAGGTGTCGTCGCCCAGGCCGCCGGTCAGGAAGTCGGCGCCCAGGCCGCCGGCGAGCGTGTCGTTGCCGTCGCCGCCGACGATGGTGTCGATGCCGGCGCCGCCCTTGAGCACGTTCGCCACCGCGTTGCCGGTGATCGAGTCGACGCCCGAGCCCGTGGTCACGTTCTCCACGTCAGCCCCGACCTTGTCGCCCTCGCCGCCCGCTCCGTCGTCGGCGGTGGCGTCGAGCGTCACGGTGATCGTGGCGGTGCGGATGTCGTAGAGAATGACGTCGGTGCCGGCGCCGCCGTTGTAGACGTCCGCGCCATCGGCGACCGCCGCGGTGGAGAAGGTGTCGTCGCCCGCCTCGCCGTTCAGGATGTCGTCGCCGTCGTAGCCGTCCAGCTGGTCGTTGCCGGCGCCGCCGAAGATGGTCTGGGGGCCGTTGCCACCGACGAGCACGTCGCTGAAGGCGGTGCCCTTGACGATCTCGACGTCGATGCCCACGGTGTCCAGCTCGCCCGCCTCGCCGTCCTCGGCCAACCCGGCAAAGATGTACACGCCCACGCCGGTCACGGTTCGTGCCGAGTAGTCGACCGTGTCGGTGCCGTTGCCGCCGACCATGGTGTCACCACCGTCGTCTACGGTGCCGCACTGGAACGTGTCGTTGTCGTCGCCGCCAAAGTAGAAGTCGTCGCTGTCGCCGCCGCGGAGGGTGTCGGCGCCCGCGCCGCCGTAGACCGTCACGGCGCTCGTGAAGGCCGCGCCGCCGGTGGCCACGTTGCCCGCGCCCGAGAAGGTGTCGGCGCCGTCGCTCAGGCTGACCGTGAAGTTGTCGACGTTCGCGACTGTGACGTCCTTGTTGCCGTCGACGTTGATCGCGAGGCCCGTCGAGCCGAAGACGTAGGCATCGGCGGCCTTCGAGCCGCGGATCTTGAGCGCGTCGTTCGACCCGCTGACAAGATCGACGACCACACCGGCCGAAGTCGCCGTGCCCATCGCGAAGGTGCCTCCCAGGTAGTCGAGGATGACCGTATCGGTGCCGGTCGAGCCGGTGATGTCGATCCGCTTCGTGTTGGTCGCCGTCGCGGCGCCGCACGCATAACCGTTGACCAGGATCACGCCCGCTGCAGACTTGCTCAGCATGGCCACGTCGCCGGCGAGCAGCGTTAGCGCGATGACGCCGGTTCCCGACGTGAACCCACACTGTCCGCTGAGGTTGGCCAGCGGTTGGCCGGCTTCCTCGATGCCCTCGAAGTCGCCCGGATCGATCCTGGTGCCCGCTGACTCGTCGGCGTCGCACGCGCCCAGCAGAACTGCCTGCAAGAGCAACAACCTCGATACTGCACGCATGTGCGGGGCTCCTCGGGGTGTAGTGGCGTAGATGGCCAGCCCTGGTTCGCCCTTGTTCGAGGAATCTTGAGTGCGCCGAGCCACAAATCTGGCTCTGAACTCGACCTGCTTCAAAGGCATCGCGGCGGACGTGCCGACCTGCCTGGCCGACACCGTCCCCGAAAGTAAGATCCTGAACACCGTCCCCGAAAGTAAGACGGCGTCGTTGCGCATCGAGAAGGACGCCGGGCATGGCGGCGCGGACTTCGTCGAGCAGAAGGTGGCGATGAGCGCCGACACCGCGGGCGGACGCCCTCTTAGGGCGCCGGGTCGGGCATCGTCTCGGTACCGTCCGACTCGAGCTCCTCGTTCTCGGGCGTGTCGGCCCCGAGCTCGTCGTCGTCATCGACCTCCACGGGCAGCACGGGCGGAGGGGCGGCCGGCGCGGCGGCGTCGCCCGCGGCCTCGTGGCGCCGCAGGTGGCGGTACATGGCGTCGACCATGCGCGCTTGGCCGGCGCGGATGGTGGCCTTGCGCGTGTTGCGGTAGCCGTTGGTCACGATGACGAAGCAGATGACCTGCTCGCCGCCCTGGTCGAGGCGCACGTAGCCGGACAGCGCGGCGACGCCGGTCAGCGTGCCGGTCTTGCCGTAGACGAAGCCCTTCGACTCGTTGCCGCGGAAGCGCCCGCGCAGCGTGCCGTCCTTGCCCGCGACCGACATCGACGCGAAGAAGGTGCCGCCCGAGCGCAGGTCCTTGTAGCCGGCCATCAGCACGCCGCCGATCTGGCGCGCCGAGAGGTGGTTCTCGTAGGAGAGGCCGCTGCCGTTCTCGAGCATGTACGAGCCGGGCGTGACGCCGATGCGGTCGAGGAAGACGCCCATGGCGCGCACGCCGGCGGCGATGGTGGCCTCGCCGAACAGCTCGCCACCGACCAGCTCGGCGACGCGATCGGCGAGCCAGTTGTTGCTCGGCTTGTTGACCATGGCGACCAGCACGCCGAGCGGCACCGAGTCGTGCGCGGCCAGCTCGGCCAGCTCGGCGCCGGGTGCGCCGGCCAGGATGAGATCGATCGTGTCGGCGTCGTCGATGCGCACGCTGCCGCCGACGGCGATGCCGGCGCGCTGCAGGTGCGCGCGCATGGTGTGGCCGGTGAAGGCGGCCGGGTGGGGCGCGTAGCGGCGCACGACGTAGCGCGTGCCCGGGCGCAGCTTGCCGGTGACCGCGATGGTGACGTGAGGGCCGGCGGGGCCGTCCTCGCTGGCGCGCAGCGCGACGTCGAGCTGCGCCGGCTGCGGCGCGCCGCAGACCTTCTTGCGCCTGGCCTTCTTGCCCTTGCCGATGCGCACGCGCTTGCACGTACGCGCGATCTTGGCCTTGGCGTTCACGACGGCGCGGTTGTCGAGCACGAAGTACGCCGAGTCGGGTGACACGGTGACGACCGGCAGGTCACCCTCGGTCTGACCGGCCTGGACGGCGACCTCGACGCGCGGGCGCCCGAGCACGTCACGGCTCGGATCGCCCGAGACGACCAGGTTGCCGGTGATCTGCTTGACGCCGCGCTGCGCCAGCTCGGCGGCCAGCCCGGCGAGATCCTTCTCGCGCAGCGTGGGATCCGACATGCCGATCAGCCAGACGTCGCCGTGCACGACGCCGCGCTCGTCGGCCGCCGCACCCACGAGGCGGGTGCGGTAGGAGAAGTCGGGGCCGAGCGCGTCGAGCGCCGTCGCGGTCGAGACCAGCTTGACGTTCGAGGCCGGATTCAGCTGATCGTCGGCGCCGTAGCTGTACAGCACGCGCCCCGAGCTCATGTCGACCACGTACACGCCGCTACGTGTGGTGGCGAAGGTCTTCTCGCCGAGCATCGCGTCCAGGTCGTCCTGCAGCTGCCGCTCGCTCGCGTTCGTGCCGCGCGGCGCGACGTTCTGCGTGCGCTGGAGCTTCTTCGCGGGCGCCTTGGCGGTCTTGCTGCCGGCAGCCCGGGCCTTCGCGCCGCCCTTCTGCTTGGCCAGGGCGGCCCGCTCCGGCGTCACCGCCAGGAGCGCAATCATCGCGAGTGCTGTCGCCACATACCGGCCGATTCGCAAGCTCACCTCCGCAACAGCACGTAGACCGCACCCGCTCCACCATCATGCGGGCGCGCCGTGGCAAATGCCAGGACCGCGCGCGCCACCGCCCCGCGTTCGAGCCACATGCGCACGGCTTCCTTGAGCACGGGGAGCTGGTCCTTGGAATGCAAGCCTCGGCCGTGTACGAGCAGCACACACCGCCGCCCGGCCTTGCGGCTCTCCTCGATGAACTTCTTCACGCGCAGCTTGGCCTCGTCGCGCGTGAGGCCGTGTAGGTCGACATGGGCCTGGACCGCATAGTCGCCCGCGCGCAGCCGGCGCAGCAGCCGGCGATCGATCCCGGGGCCGAGGCCCTCGATGTACTCGTCGCTGTTGCTGACGTCGAAGGTGCCGTCGCCGTCGCACAGATCGGCGAGCTCGGCGAGCACCTCGGCCTCGTCGGAGAGCCGGGCCGCCTTGGTGGGCACGATCGCGGGCGTGCCGCCGACGCGCTCCACCTCGCGCCGCACGATCGGCGCAACCCCGGAGACTTCCTGGAGGAACAGCTCCTCGTCGGTGAGGGTCTTCGACTTGGGTGCCGTGGGCCGCGCGGGCGCGGCGGCCGCACGGGCGAGGGCGCGCTTGGTCGTCGGCGTGCCCGGCGCAGGCGGCAACTGCGCCTTCAGGGCCTCCAGCTTGCCAAAGGGACTGTGGAACCCGTCCGCCTTCCCTTTCTTCGACATCTGGATCCCAGCTTAGCGTCTCCCGGGCCAGCGGCAAAAAAACGTGCGTCTACATACCCCGTGTGAGGATACTTCACGCGTGGAGTTCGAAAAACGCTTCTACCGGCACCGCGGTATCACGATCATCCAGAAGCGCGACCCCCGCGTGCGTCCCATCCGACCCGGCAAGGTCGGACTCGTGCTGGCGGGCGGCGCCATCTCGGGCGGCGCCTACAAGGCGGGCGGCCTGCGCGCCCTCGACGAGATCTTCGCCCACCGCAAGGTCGCCGGCGCCCAGACGGTGCCGTACTCGCTGACCGACGCCGATATCTTCGTCGGTTTGTCGGCCGGCAGCGTGCTCGCGTCGGTGCTGGCGGCCGGCATCACGCCCGACGAGATCCTGCGCATCACCCTGGGCACGTCCTCCACCCACGAGGAGTTCACGCGCAGCCAGTTCATGGCCCTGAACATCTGGGAGGGTCTCGCCCGCATCCCGCGCTTCATGAAGCGCGAGCACGAGCTCTTCACCAACTGGATGTCCAGCGCGACCGATCCCGAGCACATCGCCCCCTACACCCTGC
The DNA here is from genome assembly GCA_046595695.1 of Haliangiales bacterium. Lineage (GTDB taxonomy): Bacteria > Myxococcota_A > Polyangia > Haliangiales > SHYZ01 > JBKJOI01. Next base: position 4,795 of record JBKJOI010000422.1, read on the forward strand.
GCAAGACCATCCGCAAGATGCTCGAGGCCCTGCCGATGGCCCTGCCCACCGGGCTGTTCTCGACGCACCAGCTCGGCCACTACCTGCGCCGCAACATGGAGCGCTCGAACCTGCCCGACGACTTCGCCGAGCTGCACGCGCGCGCCGGCAAGAGCCTCTACCTCACCGCCGTCGACATCAACCGCGGCTCGATCGTGACCTTCGGTCACGACGAGCCCTACGCCGGCGTGCCCATCTCCGACGCGGTGCGCGCGTCCTGTGCGCTGCCGGGCTGGTACAAGCCGGTGCGCCTGGACAACCCGCGCCATGGCGAGCCCGGTGAGCCCGACTTCTTCGACCTCGCCGACGGTGGCCTCATGCGCACCGCCAACGTGCGCATCGCCGTCGAGAAGGGTGCTGATCTGGTCATCTGTTACAACCCGTTCGTTCGCATCATGTACGACCGGCTCGGCCGCTCGCTGGTCGATCACGGCGCCTACGCCATGGCCAGCCAGATGTTCCGCATCCTGCTGGGCGCGCGCCTGGATCTGGCCAAGGAGCTGCTCTACCGCGACGAATCGGTCGACGCCGACATCGTGTTCATCGAGCCCGCCGACGACGACTACGAGTTCTTCCGCATGAATCCGCTCGATCACGGCACCCGCGATCGCGCCGCGCAGCACGGCTACCGGACCATCCGCGCCGCCATCCAGTCGAACCATGAGCACCTCGCCGAGGTGCTCGCCCCGCACGGCATCGAGCTGCACCCGCCCGCGCCCGATCGCGAGGGGCTGCCCAACGACAGCGCCTTCGTCGCCGGCGAGGACATGCGCGAGTCGCGCGGCCGCATCCCGATCTTGAAGACGCCCTGGGACTACGCGTAGGCCGTAGGCGGCCGGCGCCGGCCGATTTCTTGACACGCCTGGTACGATCTTCGTGCATGTCGGGAAGACGGCATCGCGTCGAAGATCGTCAGGTCGCGTGGCACTTCAGCGACCCGGAGCAGCTCTTCCGTGACGAGGAGGAGCGTGGGGACGTCGTATTCGAGGCGCCCGAGGCCGCCCAGGAGGGCGGCCTCGCCTGCTGGAGCTGCGGGCAGATCGTCGCCGAGGGTGACGTCGTCACCTCGGGCCCCGGGACGCAGTCGTGCCCCGGCTGCGGCGCGCGCCTGCCGTTCGCGTAGTCAGCGGCTGCCGTCCGCGTGGTCAGCGGCTGCGGTTCGCCCGACGCGCCCTCATCGGGCATCCTCTAGCGGTGCAGTACCCGAGCCGTTCCGGCGGCGTTCTCCTCCTGGCCGTCCTGGCGGCTGCCTGCGACTCCGCCGGCACGCCCGCCGACGCCGCTCCAGCGGACGCCGCGGACATCTCGGATCTGTTCACGTCGGCGAGCGCCTTCGACCGCATCGGCTGCGTCCCCGGCTCGCTCGCCGGCTTCGACCCGGTCGCGCCCGGCGCGCTCTGGCACCACGACTTCCAGAACGACCAGCTCGGCGGCTTCCCGGCCGTGATCCGGTACGAAGCCTCGGACTCGGCGCCCGGCGGGCTTGCCGCCTACCTGAACCTCGGCGTGGCCGCCGGCATCGACGCCAGCGAGGTCACGCTCACCGCCGACGATCTGTTCGTGCGCGCCTTCTACGTGAACCCCGACGGCCTGCAGCGCGTGCGCGCCTTCGACGCCTGCGCGCTCGACGCGCGGGGCAAGGTGCTGTCGGGCAAGTGGGCCATCTGCAACGCGGAGTGGGGCGGGGGCTGCTACGTCGGCACCGTCTCGGGCGTGCGGACCATGCGCCAGCCCGGCGAGGCCGAGGCCTCCGCGGGCATCGTGCTGCTCGCCGAGCACGCGGGCGACCCCGCCGCTCCCTGGCCCGACACCGAGATCTCGGTCAACGTCCGCGTCCACGCCGGCATCGCCTACCTGGCGCGCTTCTCCGACGGCCTGCGCATCGTCGACGTCAGCGACCCCGCCGCGCCGCGCGACCTCGGCCACGCGACGGTCGCGCTCCCCGATCAGGGCGAGAGCTACAACGACGTGAAGATCATCGAGGCGGGTACGCCCGCGCGCACCTACGCCCTGGTCGGCTCCAACCGCCGGGGCGTGGTCGTGATCGACGTGACCGATCCGGCCGCGCCGCGCGACGTCGCGACGTTCCCCGCCAAGCCCGACGACGCGCCGCACCAGAACGTGCACACGCTGTTCACCGAGACGGTCGCCACGCCGACCGGCCCGCAGATCCGCGCCTACGCCGCCGACATCACGCGCGCGTCGCTCGAGATCTGGAACGTCAGCGATCCCGAGCACCCCGCGCGCCTGGGCGGCTGGGTCGACCCCGACCTCGAGAACGACGGGCAGGGCTTCGTCCACGATCTTTACGTCGAGAACGGCCAGGCGTGGCTCGCCTACTGGTCGCAGGGCCTGGACGTGGTCGACACGCTCACGAACCCCGCCGCGCCGCAGCTCATCGGCAGCTTCGACGCCTACGACCGGCGCACCGCGCACTCGGTCTGGGTCACGACCGTGAACCCCACGGCGCCGCAGCGGGTCGCCGTCCTCGGCGACGAGGACTGGGGCGCGCACATGCGCGTGCTCGACGCCGATCCAGGCTCGCCCACCTTCCTCAACCTGCTCGGCGAGCTGTCGCTGCGCCCCGAGGTCTCGATCCACAACATCATGGCGTTCGGCGACGTCGCCTACGTCGCGTGGTACCAGGACGGCCTGCGCCTCGTCGATCTCTCGGATCCCGCGCAGCCCACGGTCACCGACCACTTCAACACCTGGAGCGGTCCAGGTGACGGCTTCTACGAAGGCGCCATCGGTGTCGACGTCGATCTCGTCAACCACCGCGTCTACGTGGCCGATACCCACCGCGGTCTGCTCGTCTTCTCGGTACCTTAGCGTTGCCTCCGGCGTTGCCTTCCGCAACGCCCCGTTGCCTTCCGCAACATATCGGAAATACACGTATTTCGCGCGCTTCTTCGTCGACGTCTGGCTCTAGCTTTGGCACTATCGGAGCGTGACTTCGATCCACGTGTCGAAAGAGGAGCTCGCGATGAAACCGCTGCTGCCGCGCGTCGCCTACTTCTGCATGGAGTACGGGCTCTCCGAGGAGCTGCCCATCTATGCCGGCGGCCTGGGCATCCTGGCCGGTGACTACGTCAAGTCGGCGGGTGATCTCAAGCTGCCGCTGACCGCGATCGGGATCTTCTGGTCGGAGGGCTACACGGTCCAGCGCATCGGCGCCGACGGCAATCCCGGCGACGCGTACCCGGTGACCTCGCGCGAGGCGCTCGAGCCGCTCGCGGTGCGCGTCAGCGTCAAGATCCGCGGCAAGCAGGTCGTGCTCGGCGCCCACCGCGTCACCCGGCACGCGACCGGGCCGCTGTACCTGCTCGAGCCCGTCGACGAGGCCGACCGCTGGATCACGCGCCGGCTGTACGGTGGTGGCGACGACGATCGCGTCGCGCAGGAGCTCGTGCTCGGCGTCGGTGGCGTACGCCTCCTGCGCGCGCTCGGCATCGAGGCCGACGTCTACCACTTCAACGAGGGCCACGCGGTGTTCGCCGGGCTCGAGCTCATGCGCGAGCGCATGCTCGCCGGCGAGTCGGTCGAGCAGGCGCGCCAGAGCGTGCGCCAGCACGTCGTGTTCACCACGCACACGCCGGTGGTCGCCGGCAACGAGACCCACGAGATCGATCGCCTGATCGCGCAGGGCGCGGATCTCGACACCTTCACCGTCGAGCAGCTCGCCGACATCGGCGGCGACCCCTTCGGCATGACCGTGGCCGGCCTGCGCCTCTCGCGCATCGCCAACGGCGTCGCCGAGCTGCACGCCGAGACCTCGCGCAAGATGTGGTCGCACGTCGAGGACGCCGCGCCCATCGTCGCGGTCACCAACGGTGTGCACGCGCCGACCTGGCAGGACGCGCGCATCCGCATCGCCTACGCCAGCGAGCAGCTCTGGGACACGCACCAGCAGCTCAAGCGCGAGCTCTCCGACGAGGTGCAGCGGCGCAACGGCTTCCCGGTCCACGCGGATCGGCTGATCGTCGGCTTCGCGCGGCGCGCCGCGCCCTACAAACGCAGCGATCTCATCGTGAGCCACCCCAAGTTCCTCGATCCGCTGCTCGCCGCCGGCAAGCTGCAGATCCTGTTCTCGGGCAAGGCGCACCCGCGCGACGCGCTGGGCAAGCAGATCGTGGCCAACCTGGCGCAGGTGGCCAAGCGCTACCCGGGCGCGGTGATCTTCCTCGAGAACTACGACATGAAGCTGGGCCGGCTGCTCACGCGCGGCGCCGACATCTGGCTGAACAACCCGCGCCGGCCGCTCGAGGCGTCGGGTACCTCGGGCATGAAGGCGGCCATGAACGGCGTGCTCAACCTGAGCGTGCTCGACGGCTGGTGGCCCGAGGGCTGCGTCCACGGCGTGAACGGCTGGCAGATCGGCGACGCCTTCGAGGCCGCGGATCCGGAGAATCCCACCGACCAGGACGCCCACGACCGCGCCGCGCTCGAGCGCACCCTGCTCACCGAGGTGCTGCCGGCGTACGCCGACCGGCCGCGCTGGGTGGCCATGATGAAGGCGTCGATCGAGATGTCGCAGTGGAAGTTCTCGACCGACCGGATGATCGAGGACTACTACGTGAAGCTCTACCGCCCGAACGCGGCGGCGGTGCGCGTGCCCGCGCCGGTCATCGACACGGTCGAGACGAAGAAGAAGCAGCGCCGTATCGCCGGCTGAGCGCGTCCGTGCGGCCGCGCCGCGTGCGCGGGTCTTGAGCGCACTGGCGTCGCAGCGTATGGTGAAAGGGCGCATGGCCGGCAAGCTGGCGACCTCCGTCTCTCTCCTGGTCGCCATCGGCAGCGCTGCGCCCGTGCTGCACGCGCAGGAACTGCCACCCGGCACGCCCGCGGATCGCTTCGACGTGCACCTGTGGCGCCCCGGCCAGGCGGTCGGCGACTACCTGGCGGGCGAGAGCGGCAGCGTGCTGGCGGCGGGGCGCTTCTCCGCCGGCCTGTTCGTCAACTACGAGTCGCGGCCGCTGGTCGTCACCGTCACCGAGGACGGCGTCGCGCGCGAGCTCGCCATCATCGACTCGGCGGTGATCTTCGACCTGACCTTCGCGTACGGCGTCCACGACCGGCTGCAGCTCGGCGTCGACGTCGCGGTCGCGAGCGAGCAGAGCGGCACGCTCGACGTCGGCGCCGACGTGGGCGAGCAGGCCACCCTGGGCGACCTGCGCGCCGACGCCAAGCTGCGTTTGTTCGGTGAGCCTGGCGCTCGCTCTGGCCTGGCGCTCGCGGCGGCGGTCGGGCTCACCGCCCCGGTCGGCAGCGACGTCGGCTTCTCGTCGTCGGGCGCGTGGGGCTTCAGGCCGCGCTTGATCGTCGAGGGCACCGGCGCGCTGGGCAGCGTGTCGAGCACGCTGGGGCTGCACCTGCGCAGCGACGCGGCCGAGTTCATCGATCTCACCGTCCAGCACGAGCTCGAGCTGTCGGTCGCGGGCCGCGTGCGGCTGGGGCGGGCGCCTCTCTTTCTGCTGGGCGAGGGCAGCCTGCGCGCCGGCCTCGACGATCCGGGTGTCGCCGAGACGCCCATCGAGCTGATCGGCGGGCTGGCGTGGCGCGGCATTCCCGGGCTCGAGCTCTTCGCCGGCGCGGGCAGCGGGCTCACCGAGGGCTACGGCACGCCCTCGGTGCGCGTGGTCTTCGGGGTCCGCTTCGCCAGCGATGCGCCGGGCGCGCCCGGGCGCGGCCGCCGCGGCGTCGCGACCGCGCCACGTCCCGGGCCGGCGCCGGCGCCCGAGCAGCAGGACGCGGATCGCGACATGGTCGTCGATCTGCAGGATCACTGCCCGAGCGTGCCGGGCAGCCCCGACAACCTCGGCTGCCCAGACACCGACTCCGACGGCGACACCATCATCGATCGCAACGACCCGTGCCCGAGCTCGGCGGGCCCGCGCGAGAACGTCGGCTGTCCCGACAGCGATGGTGACGGCGACGGCGTCGTCGACCGCGCGGATCGCTGCCCGGCGTTCGCCGCGCGTGGCGCCGACGGTTGCGTGCCCCCCGACAGCGATGGCGACGGGCTCACCGACGACGTCGACCAGTGCCCCCAGCAGGCCGAGGTCTACAACGGCAACCAGGACGACGACGGCTGCGCCGACGAGGGCGCGGTGCTCGTCGAGCTGACCGCCGACGCCATCGTCATCAAGGAGCAGGTGTTCTTCCAGAGCGGCAAGGCGAAGATCCAGGAGCGCTCGTTCAGGCTGCTGGCGACGGTCGCGCGCACCATGGTCCTGCACCCCGAGATCCAGCGTGTGCGCATCGAGGGCCACACCGACTCGAGCGGCAACCGCGAGAAGAACCTGAAGCTGTCGCAGCGCCGCGCCACGGCGGTGGCGAAGCACCTGGTCGACGTGAATGGCATCGATGCCGGGCGGCTCGAGGCGGTCGGCTTCGGGCAGGAGCGGCCGCTGAACGACAACACGACGCTCGCGCTGCGGGCGCTGAACCGGCGCGTGGAGTTCAAGATCGTGGCGCCGGCGCCTGCGGCCGCGCCGGGGGCGCCTCCCGCGTCAGGTGCAGCACCCGCCCGCGCGGCGCCCGCGCCCGCGCCTCAGCCGAGCAGCCAGCCGTAGGCGACCGCGGCGAATACGGCGAACCCGAGCGTCGCCAGCGCCGCGCCGAGCAGCAGGCGCTGCCGGCGCCGGCGCCGTGCCAGTAGAATCGGGAACGAATCGGGCGAACCGGTGGCGACGACCTCGAACGTTCCGCTCGAGGCCATGACCTCGAAGGGCGGGCCGAACGGCTGGAACGGCGGCGCGGCGAGGTGCGGCATGGGAATCGGCGTGATCGACCCGGTGTCGAACGACCGCAGCACCGGCGACGGCCGCATTCCGATCGGTGGCGGGGAAGGCGGCAGCGCGAGCTCGATGATCTCCGCGGCGGCCCGTGGAGCGGGGCGCTCCAGGCGCGGTGGCGGCGTGAGGTGCGGCGGCGCCGGCAAGGGCAGGTGATGCTGGCGCTCGGCGGCCGAGCGAGAGTCGAGCTTGCGCGACGGGATCAGGGTCGTCACCGGGGCCGTGTCGACCGGCAGCGTCGGCTCGGGCACGGCACCGAGTAGCTGCTGCTCGGGTTCGTTCTCTTCGGGCTCGCCCGGTGCGTCTGCGTTGGCCTGCTGCTCGGCCTGGAAGAGCATGGCGAGCGACTCGTCGTTGAGGCGCGCGTCGGGGCTGGAGTCGGCGAGGCCCACGGTGTCGGCGCGCGAGCGGCGCGCGCTGGCGAGCCGCAGGAAGTACTCGAGCTGGCGATCCGGGATCGGATCCGGGCTGACGTCCTCGAGGCGCGGCGACGAGAGGCGCGGTGGCGCGACCATCGGCAGCGGAAACTCGTCGGGCGTGAGCATCGTGAAGGGTCCGGGCAGGACGGGCGCGAGCGCGGTGACACGCGGCGCGACGACGTCGGTGTCGTGCGCGGGGCGGAAGGTGGGGCGGGCGGTCACGCCGCTGTCGCCGCTGGTGCTGGCCCCGGCGCTGCCGGCGCTGGCAGCGCCCATGCCGTTCGACGTGGTGCGCCGCGTCGTGGCGCCGGGCATGCCGGCGGTGCCCGGGCGTGCGGGTAGGGCGCCGTGCGCCGGCGAGGACGATCGCGGCAGCGCCTGCGAGGCCGGCCGCTGCAGCCCGGTGGCGCTGGAACGTCTGGGCCGCACCAGGGAGCCCGCGGCCGCGCCGGTCGGGCTGGGCATGGGCGACGCGCGCGGCGCGGCGCGCGGCGGTCGCGAGTCGGGCACCGGCGAGGCGGCGGGTACAGCGTCGCTCGAGCGCGACGCCGGCCGGCCCGACATCGACGTCCAGATCGACGTGGGCGCGGCCTCCTCGAAGAGCGTCTCCAGCTCACCGCGGAGGCGGGTCGTGGTCGGGAACACGCCCGACTCGCGCGCGGCCTCTTCGAGATCCGAGAGCAGCGCGGCGCCACTCGAGTAGCGCGCCGCGGGATCGCGCTCGAGCGCGCGGTGCACGACCGCGGCGATGGCGGCCGGGCAGTCCGGTCGAAGCTCGCGCAGCGGCGGGATGCGCCCGGACAGGATGCGCTTCACCGTGTCGGCGTCGTTCGAGCCGCGGAAGAGCGGGCGGCGGGTGAGCATCTCGTAGGTCACCGTTCCGAGCGCGAACAGATCGGCGCGATGGTCGAAGCGCGCGTTGCGACGCAGCTGCTCGGGCGCGAGGTACGCGAACTTGCCCTTGATGACGCCGGTGCGGGTCTTGAACGCCTGGCACGACGCGCGCGCGATGCCGAAGTCGACCAGCTTGGCGATGCCCTCGCGCGCGATGACGATGTTGTGGGGTGACACGTCGCGATGAACGATCTCGAGCGGGTTGCCCTGCGCGTCGCTGGCCTTGTGCGCGTAGTCGAGCCCGGCGGCCACGTCGGCGGCGACCTTGATCACCGCATCGAGCGAGACGTGCCGGCCCAGCATGGAGGCGCGTCGGATCACGTCGAGCACGGTGAACCCGCGCACGTACTCCATGGCCAGGTAGAGGACGTCTTCCTCGCGCCCGAACTCGTACGCCTGCACGATGTTGGGATGCGTGAGCTGGAGCGCCACCCGTGCCTCGTGGACGAAGAACTCCACGAAGTCGGGATCGTCCTTGTGCTCGGGAAGGATCCGCTTCAGCACGACCAGGCGCTCACCGGTATGCACGGTCTGCTCGACCGCGAGATGGATCTCCGCCATGCCGCCGCGCGCGAGCAACTCGCGCAATCGGTACTTGCCAAAGGCCTGCTCGATCATCGAATGCGCCGGTCCCCCGTGAGCATTATTGCCAAGGCCGGGCTCGAATTCAAATTGCGAATTGGCGGAAGTAGCTAAGTTTATTATGCATTCGATATTCTGTATGCACCGTTGCGAACGCACGCCGAGAATCTCACACAGTGCCCTGCATGACACGACAGTCATCCGGGTTACGGCGAGTCACTGGGGAGTCACTGGCAGGTGACGCATACACAAATGAGTGGTTCGTGATGCTGGGCCGAATGTAGGTCCGATTGAACGGCGCCCGAACCGAGGTTCGCGGCGTCGCCGGGCGAGCGGGCCGGAGTGGCGCTGCGAGGACTCAGTACAGCGCGAGCGCCGCGATGCTGACCCAGCTCTCGGGGACCTCGTCGGCGGGACACTGCGCGTAGCCCAGCAACTCGCCGCGACGCGGCGCGCCCGCGAGCAGGGCGAGCGTGGCGAAGATGGGCGAGGTGCCGCAGACCTTGAAGCGGTCGCCGTCGTCCATGATGGCCCCGTAGAAGCCGCTCGCGTCACCCGCGGCCACGCACGCCAGCGAGGCGCGATCGGCGCGCTCGACCTCGGCGCGCTCGGAGGCGCGGAACGGCCCGTCGCCGAAGCGCGGGCCCACGTGCGCCAGGTCGGCGCCGGCGATCACGAGCACGCGCCGCGACGCGGTGAGCTCGCGCAGGGACTCGAGCCAGGCGCGCGCACGCGGCTGCACCAGCGCCCGGGCGCTGGCGCCGTGGCCCACCCGGGCGCCGGGGCGCGCGAGCGGGCCGCACAGCACGGGGAGGATGGGCGGCGTGCGCTCGCCGAAGAGGTGCCGCAGCCAGACCGCCTGGAACTCGATCGAGTGCTCCTGCCGGTGGTGCAGCTCCTCCTCGAAGAGCGCGTCGTGCGCGTCGTGTCCGTGGGCCGCGCCTGGTGCGGCGGTCGCGGCGGTCGCGGCGGTCGCGGCGGTCGCGTCGGTCGCGTCGGTCGCGTCGGTCGCGGCGACGAGCTGCTCGACCAGCTCGACGTCGGTGGCCACCACGCCCAAGGGCGTGGCGTAGCTCTTGCGCGTGAGCGTGAACGGCTGGCGAACACCGTTGTGATCGGTGCCGAAGACGATCACCAGATCGTACGCGTCGCCCGCGCCGACCAGGGGCAAGTAGGCGTCGCCGTAGACCGGTCCGCCGCGCGTGAAATCGATGTGCGGCGCGATCAGGCCGACCGGCGGCGCGGCGGTCGTGCGCTGGCCGTCCACGCCCAGGCGGGCCCGCGCGCCCTCGAGCTGCGCGTCGAGGAAGCCCGCCAGCTCGCCGGCGTGCCCGGCGTAGCTCAGCCCGGCGTGGGCGGCGTCGCGTACCGGCGTGGCGCGGAAGTCGGCGAGCAGCTGCCCGAAGTGCGCACGGAAGCGCGGCGAGTCGAGGAACAGGCCGTCGTCGAGCTGGACGAGCAGCTCGCGCACCTGCGCGGCGTCGACGGTCACGGCGCTCGCGGCGCGCGCGCCGCGAGCGCCGTGACCGTCGACGCCGCGC
>JBKJOI010000558.1:0-3546 GCA_046595695.1 Haliangiales bacterium
GGTCGGTGCGGTCGGTGCGGTCGGTGCGGTCGGTGCGGTCGGTGCGGTCGGTGCGAAGGCCAAGGTCTGATGGCGGCTGCAACCAAGGATTCTGGCAAGGACGTCGGCATCCTGAGCTACGGCCACTACGTGCCGCAGTTCCGCGTCGACATCTCGGTGTTCTCCGAGCAGTGGGGCCTGTCCGAGTCGCTGGAGAAGATCTACCGGCTGAACGGGCGCAACGGCAGCTCGGTCAACGCGCTCGACGAGGACACCGTCACGCTGTCGATCGAGGCCGGCGAGCGCGCGCTCGCGCTCGGCGCCGCCGGCGCGCCGCGGCCGCAGAGCATCATGATCGGCTCGGAGAGCCACCCGTATGCGGTCAAGCCCAGCTCGGTGATCGTCGGCGAGGCGCTCGGGCTCGCGCCCGACCTGTTCTCGGTCGACCTCGAGTTCGCGTGCAAGGGCGGCACCGCGGCGCTGTTCCTGTCGCTCGGCCTGGTCGGTGCCGGGCAGGTGCCCGCGGCGCTGGCCATCGGCGCCGACTGCCCGCAGAGCGCGCCGGGCTCGCTGCTCGAGGCGTCGGTGGGCGCGGGCTCCTCGGCGTTCTGGGTTGGCTCGGGCAAGGACGTCATCGCGCGCGTCGACCGCACCGCCGCGGCGTCGTCTGACGCGACCGACTTCTGGCGTCGCGACGGCGCGCAGTTCCCCAGCGTGGTCGGCAAGTTCTCCTCGGAGATCGGCTACGAGGAGCACACCTGCCGGGTCGTGCGCCGGCTGCTCGACGAGACCTCGAGCAAGCCCGAGGACTACAAGATCCTTTGCCTCCACCAGCCCTACCAGTCGCTGCCGCTGTCGGTGGGCAAGAAGCTCGGCTTCAAGCAGCCGCAGATCGCACCCGCGCTGGTCGCGGCCAAGATCGGCAACACCTACTCGAGCGCGTGCCTGCTGTCCCTGTGCGGCGTGCTCGACGTCGCGCAGCCGGGCGACAAGATGATGCTGGTCTCGTTCGGCTCGGGCGCCGGCTCGGACGGCTTCGTGTTCACCGTGACCGACGCGATCGTCGACTTCCACGCGCGCAAGCAGGCGAGCGGGCAGGAGCTCGTGACCCAGCAGATCGGCAATGATCACGTCGAGTGGCTCACCTACGGCCAGTACATCCTCTCGCAGGGGAAGCTCCGATCATGAGCCTCGGGGTCTTTCTCTCCGGTGCGGCCGATCTCAAGGCCGACCATCTCTGGGACGCCTCCGCGGGCGATCTCGCGCTGCAGGTCGCCGGCGAGCTGGTCGCCGGGCCCGCGGGCGCCAAGATCGACGCGGTGTTCGTCGCCGCGCCGGTCGGTGAGCAGGCGGCGCTCGCGCCGGTGCTCGTGGATCGGCTGGGCCTCGCCGGCCAGGTGGCCATCTACCAGCTCGAGTCGGGCGACGGCTCGGGCGCCGCGGCGCTGCACGCGGCGGCGGCGTTCGTGGCCGCGAAGCAGGCGCGCTGCGCGCTGGTGCTGGGCGTCGCCAAGGTCTCCGACCTGGCCGAGCGCGAGCGCGGCGGCATCCTCGACGCGCTCATCGATCGCGAAGTCGAGGCCCCGCTCGGGCTCGGCTACCAGGCGCTGGCCGGCCTGCTCGCCGATCTGTACGTCACCCGGCACGGGCTCAAGCCGAGCACGTTCGCGCACGTGATCGCCAAGAACGCTGCCAACGCGGTGCTGGGCGGCGAGACCTTCCTGCCGCACGCGCCCTCGGCCATGGAGCTGGTGCGCGACATCCAGGTCGCGCCGCCGCTGGTGCGCTCCGACTTCGCACCGCTGCTCGATGGCGCGACCGCGGTGCTGGTGTGCGACGGCGCGCTCGCGCGCGAGCTGAGCCCGCAGCCGGTCGAGATCATCAGCCTCGGCAGCGCCTCGGATCTCTCGGTCGTGAGCGACCGCCCCGATCCGCTAGCGCTCCTGGCCGCCGCGGCCGCGGGGCGCGCGGCGCTCACGCGCGCCGGGGTCGCGATCGACGCGCTCGCCTACGTCGACGTCTCGTCGGCGTGCACGGTGCTCGAGGTGCTCGCGCTCGAGGCGCTCGGCGTCACGCCGCCCGGCCAGACCGGCGCGCTGTGCAAGGAAGGCTTCGGCCGCGTCGCGCACGAGCGCGTGGTGAACCCCTCGGGGGGCGCGCAGGGGCGCGGCCTGGCCATGGGCACCTGCGGCATCGCGCAGGCGCGCGAGGCCTTCCTGCAGCTCGGCGGCGGCGCCGGCAAGCGCCAGGCGGCTGCCGCGTCGAAGCCGGGCGCGCGTGCGCTCGCGGTCAGCCTCACCGGCCTGGGCACCGCCGCGCACGCGACCGTCTTCGCGAGGAGCAGCACATGAGCGTCGTCAAGATGTGGCGCCGGCGCACCGAGCTGACCGGGCGCCAGGGCTGGAAGTGCGCCGGCTGCGGCGTCATCACGCTGGCGCAGCGCCGCCGCTGCGCACGTTGCGGCGCGCTCGGCCTGCCGACCGAGCGCACGCCGCTGCCGCGTGGCACGGTCAGCGCGGTCACCTCGGCCGGGGCCAGCGTCGAGCACCTCGACCAGGTCACCGGCAAGAAGCCGGCGGTGCTGGTGCAGCTCGACGGCAACGCCGGCCTGCTCGCGTGCCTGCTGCAGTACTCCGACTCGGTCACGCTCCTGCCGCACTTGCGCGGCGCCAGCGTCCGCCTGGCGGTACGTCGCGTGCCACTCGGGCCGCTTCCCACCGGAGAGCCGATTCCCTATGCTTTCAAGGCGGCGCTCGACCTGAGCACGCGCCTTGCGCTAAAGCCGCCCAAGCCGCCCAAGTGAGAGGATCCGCAGAGATGGCGAACACGAATCTGAGCCGCGAGGAGATCACCGCCAAGGTGATCACCATGATCAAGGAAGTCACCGACGCCAAGGTCGAGATCACGCCCAAGACCTCCCTCATGGCGGAGCTCGACATCGACAGCCTGACGATGGTGCGCATCGACATCCTCATCCAGTCGAACATCGGGCTGGCGCTGTCGGCGGATGATCTCGAGGGCATCACCACCGTCGAGGATCTGGTCCACAAGTTGATGACGCGCGGCCAGCCGGTCGAAGCGGTCGACTAGGGGCCGTCCCTGGGCGGCACGACCCGCCTCGCGGCGCCGGGATACTATCCCGGCACCTCGCCGCGCTCCTTCGCTTCCTTCACCAGCCGCTTCCAGGTCGCCCGCTCCTCGGGCGTCATGTTCATCTGGCTGGCCAGGCTGTAGCCGGCCATCCAGAAGAACAGCACGTCGAAGACGAACTCGCGCGCGAAGAACAGCACGCCGAAGGTGGTCACCAGGCACAGCGTGATCACGAGGCGCGCGAACCCGCGCAGCTTGCGGTCGGGGCGGTGGCTGGCGAACGGGATGTTGGTGAGTGTGGCCCAGCACGACACCGCGCAGACCAGGGTGCCCAGCCAGTAGCCGCCCGGCGCGTAGGGGATGAGCACCGAGTTCGCGTAGCCGAGGCCGAGGAAGCCGACCGCCGTGCGCGGCAGGCCGCACCAGACGCCCTTCATGTCGACCGGGCGCACGATGTTGCGCGCGTGGCGCACCGAG
>JBKJOI010000585.1:0-2816 GCA_046595695.1 Haliangiales bacterium
TCACGATCCGGTCGCCCTCGCGCGCACAGCGCAGACCGATGTGCCCGCCCGGCTCGGTGTACTTGGCGGCGTTGGTGAGCACGTTGGCGAGCACCTGCGCCATGCGCACGCGATCGACGTACACCGCCAGGCCGTGGCGCGGCACCTGTACGTCGAGCACGTGCCGGCCTTGCTCGAGCAGCGGGCTGGCGATCTCGATCGCGGCGCTGATGACCTCGGCGATCTCGACTCGCTCGCGCTCCAGGTCGACGGTGCCGCGGGTGATGCGCGACACGTCGAGCAGGTCGTCGACCAGCCGGACCACGTGCCTGACCTGGCGCTCGATGATCTTGCGCTCGTGCGCGAGCGCCTCGTCGCCCTTGAGGTTCATGAGCTGCAGCGCGGTGAGGATGGGTGCGAGCGGGTTGCGCAGCTCGTGGCCGAGCATGGCGAGGAACTCGTCCTTGGAGCGGTTGGCCAGCTCGGCCTCGGCGCGCGCCGCCTCGATGCGCTGGCGCGCCACCACCTGCTCGGTCACGTCGTTGGCGAAGACCACCAGCCGGTCGACCTGCCCGCCGGCGTCGCGGAGCGGCTGCACCAGGTAGGTGTTGTAGCGGGTCTCGGTGCCGTCGGGCAGCGAGCGGACGATCGGCTGCTCGACCCCGGAGTACGGGACGCCGGTCTGGAACACGCGCTCGAGCATCTCGAGGTTGCGCGGATCGGTGGCGACGTCGCGCGCGAGCTTGCCGACCTCGATGCCGGGGCCGAGGCGCCGGTAGGGTTCGTTCATCATGTCGAAGACGAGCTCGGGTCCGCGCAGCACGGCGATGGCGGAGGGCGCCGCCATGATGAGCGACTGCAGCCGGTCGCGCTCGGTGGCGGCCTCGGTGCGCGCCGCCTGCGCCTCGCGGTAGAGGAGCGCGTTGTCGATCGCCACGGCGGCGCGATCCGCGAGCGCCTGCGCCAGCTCGAGATCCTGCTGGCCGTAGACGCGCTTCGACTCGGCGGTGACGAAGGTGATCACGCCCACGGTCCGGCCGCCGCGCCGGATGGGCACGCCGATGTACGAGTGCAGCGCCAGCTGGTGGATCAGGCGCAAGTGCTCGGCGTCGCGCGCCCCCTGCTCGAGCAGGCTGAAGGGGATCTCGGGGATCATCTCGGCCACGCCGGTGCGTAGGATGTTGGGCGCGCCGGAGGGCGCGTCGGGATCGGGGGGATAGCGGCGCTCGAGCTCGGCGACGAACTCCAGCTTGGCCGGGTCGATGTGCGCGATCCCCAGGCGCCTGGTGCCCTTGCCGTCGAGCATGTCGACCGCGGTCCAGTCGGCGATCGTGGGCACCGCGAGCCTTGCCACGGTCCCGAGTGTGGTCTCGTAGTCGAGCGACGAGCCGAGCTCCTGGCTGGCGCGGGCGAGGAAGTTGCGCCGATCCTCCTCGCGCCGCTTCTCCGACACGTTGCGGAAGACCAGCACCACGCCGACCAGCTCGCCCCGGTTGCTGCGGATCGGCGCCGCGCTATCGTCGATGGCCACGTCGGCGCCGTCGCGCGGGATGAGCACGGTGTGGTTGGCCAGCCCGACCACCTGGCCGTCGCGCAGCACGCGCTCGACCGGGCTCTCCACGGGCAGACGCGTGGTCTCGTTCAGGATGACGAAGACCTCGCGCAGCGGCTTGCCCAGGGCGGCCTCGATGCTCCAGCCGGTCAGCGCGGAGGCGACCGGGTTCAAGAAGGTGATGCAGCCCTCGCGGTCGGTGGTGATGACCGCGTCGCCGATGCTGCGCAGCGCGGTCGAGAACCACTCGCGGCTGACCCGCACGGCCTCTTCCTGCTTCCGCTTTCCGGTGACGTCGGTGAAGATGTTGACCGCCAGGATCACCTGGCCATCGGCGTCACGCACTGCGTTGGCGCGCACCAGCGAGAAGTGGTCCTCTGGCTGGCCGCGCACCCGGAAGCGCACCAGCTGCTCCTCCGGTGGGCCGCCGCGCAGCACGACCCGGCCGGGCAGCTCGTCGACGGGGAAGGGCGTGCCGTCCTCGCGCAGGATCTCGAAGCGATCGAGGAAGTCCTCGCGGCGCGCGGCCAGGAAGGCCTCGGGCGTGTCGAAGCCGGACAGCCGCGCCGCGGTCTGGTTGGCGTAGCGCAGGCGCCCGCTGGGCTCCTGGACGGTGATGCCGTCGTCGACGGCGCGCAGCACGATGTCGAGCTGCTCGGCGGTCGCCCGCGCCTCGGCCGCGGCGGTCCAGGCGCGCCAGCGCTGGGCCTGCAGCTTGGCGGTCACGATGGAGATCGCGATGCCCTCGATCGAGAACAGGCCCAGGCGGATGAGCTCCTTGTGGAGCGGCAGGCTGGACGCGTTCGAGAAGAAGAAGTGGTGGCCGAGCGCGCAGGCGGCGATCGTCGTGAGCAGCCCCGCCGGCAGGCCGCCATACCAGGCCGCTGCCAGCACGGCAATGAAGTAGAGGCGGTACGGCGTGGGCTCGCCGATGTACTCGGAGAGCCACAGCTTGAACACGGTGATGAGCGCGGCCGCGACGAGGCCGATGACCAGACCACGCACCATGGCGATGCGCACGGGCGGCACGGGAGGGCGGGTGGGTTTTACGTCGGGCGGTCGTTCGGCCCTCGGGGGTCGGACCATGGCAGCTAGCCTAGCCCAGCCCGGGAGCGATGTCGCCGGGTGGCACACCATCACGCAGGACGAACTCTCGGCCTTCCAGGCCGGTGGGGCGCCCGGCGGCGCGCGGCGCCGGTGGCGGCGGCGGCCGAGAGCGGCGTCGCCTGAGTCGGCGGGTAGAGCGTTCAGCCGCACCGTTTCATAAGCCGCCGTGCTCGCGGGT
>JBKJOI010000688.1:0-2685 GCA_046595695.1 Haliangiales bacterium
GCGCGTGAACGCGAGGCGATTTGCCAGGACCCTCGCACACTTGCGATTTAGTCCGGTCCGACACCAGATTTAGTATTGACCACAGGCCTCAGCCCCAATACCTTGTGCTTCGTCGTCACCAAGGGAACCCGGTGTGAGTCCGGGACTGCCCCGCAGCGGTGAGCGAGAACGACCGCCATCACCCTCGACTCCAGAGGGAGCACTGGATCCTCCGCGCCGCGCGCGGCGACCCTGGGAAGCGATGGCCAGTAGACCTCGGGCGGTCCGGTTGCCACCGGTCCGTCCGCTGCTCGCGAGTCCGAAGACCTGCTGACGATCCGCGCCGGTGGCGCGGAACGACCTGAGCTCCCGAGGGGGCGCGGCAGGTTCCCGATCGTGCCTCGCGGCGCGCTCGCGGAGCCGTGCGCGCGTCCTCCCGGCCGCTGAATCGATGAAGAACTGACAGGGAGGATCCATGAACGCCACGCTCGAGCCCGCCGCCCCGACCACCAGCGACCGCATCCGCCACGCCGAGTCACGCCCGCCGATCTCGGACCGGCCGCCGACCGACGGGTCGTCCACGATGCGCGTGCGCAAGCGCTCGGGCGCGTACGAGCCGGTGGATCTCAACAAGATCCTGCGCGCGATCACGCGCTCGTGCGGCGGGCTCGCCGGCGTCGACGCGCTGCGCGTGGCGCAGAAGACCATCAGCGGCCTCTACGACGGCGCGACCACGCGCGAGCTCGACCAGCTGTCGATCAAGACCGCGGCCTCGCTCATCGTCGACGAGCCCGAGTACTCGCGACTGGCGGCGCGGCTGCAAACCGTTTACATCGACAAGGAGGTCGCCGGGCAGGAGATCCACTCCTTCTCGCAGTCGATCGCGACCGGGCACCGGCTCGGGCTCATCGCCGACCGCCTGGCCACGTTCGTGACCGCGAACGCGCGCAAGCTGAACGACGCCCTCGAGCCCTCGCGCGGCCAGCTCTTCGAGTACTTCGGCATCCGCACGCTCTACGACCGCTACCTCATCAAGCACCCGAAGACGCGCGAGGTCATCGAGTCGCCGCAGCACTTCTTCCTGCGCATCGCCTGCGCGCTCGCCGAGCAGGTCGGCGAGGCCATCGAGCTCTACCGGCTGTTCTCGTCGCTCGAGTACGTGCCCAGCTCGCCGACCCTGTTCAACGCCGGCACCCGCCACGAGCAGCTGTCGTCGTGCTTCCTGCTCGACTCACCGGCGGACCACCTGGAGTCGATCTACCAGAAGTACACCGACGCCGCGATGCTCTCGAAGTTCTCGGGCGGCATCGGCATGGCGTGGCACCGCGTGCGCTCGCGCGGCTCGCTCATCGAGAGCACGAACGGGCACTCGAACGGGATCGTGCCCTGGCTGAAGACGCTCGACGCGTCGGTGAACGCGGTCAACCAGGGCGGCAAGCGCAAGGGCGCCTGCTGCGTGTACCTGGAGCCGTGGCACGCCGACGTCGAGGAGTTCCTCGAGCTGCGCGACAACACCGGCGACGAGGCGCGCCGCGCGCACAACCTGAACCTGGCCAACTGGGTGCCCGACCTGTTCATGCGCCGCGTCGAGCAGGGCGCCATGTGGTCGCTCTTCGACCCCAAGCTGGTGCCCGAGCTGCCCGATCTCTTCGGCGAGGCCTTCGAGCGCGCCTACGAGGCCGCGGAGGCCGCCGGGCTTGCCGCCAAGCAGATCAAGGCGCGCGAGCTGTACGCGCGCATGATGAAGTCGCTGGCGCAGACCGGCAACGGCTGGATGACCTTCAAGGACGCCTCCAACCGCAAGTGCAACCAGACCGGCGACGTCGCGAAGGACGGCGCTGCGAAGGGCACCCGTAACGTCGTACACCTGTCCAACTTGTGCACCGAGATCCTCGAGGTCAACTCGGCGGGTGAGACCGCGGTGTGCAACCTGGGCTCGATCAACCTGGCGCGCCACCTCGCCGCCGAGGACCTCGACTGGACCAAGCTGCGCGATACCGTGCGGCTCGCGGTGCGCCAGCTCGACCGCGTGATCGACCTGAACTTCTACCCGATCGCGTCGACGGCGCGCTCGAACGAGCGCTGGCGGCCCATCGGCCTGGGCGTCATGGGCCTCGCCGACGTCTTCTACCGGCTGCGCCTGCCCTTCGACGCGCCGCGCGCGCGCGCGCTGTCGGCGCGTATCGCCGAGGAGATCTACCTGGCCGCGCTCGAGACCTCGTCGGCGCTGGCCGCCGAGCGCGGCGCGCACGCCGCGTACCCCGAGACCCGCGCCGCGCGTGGCGAGCTGCAGATGGACGCCTGGGGCGTGTCGCCCTCCGAGGACCTGCGGGGTCGGTGGGACGCGGTGCGCGCGAGCATCGCCGCCCACGGCCTGCGCAACTCGCTCCTGGTCGCGATCGCGCCGACCGCGACCATCGCGTCGATCGTCGGCTGCTCGGAGTGCATCGAGCCGCCGGTGTCGAACCTGTTCAAGCGCGAGACGCTCTCGGGCGACTTCGTGCAGGTGAACCGCTATCTGGTGAAGGAGCTGCAGTCGCTCGGCCTGTGGAACGAGGAGACGCGCAACAAGCTCAAGCTCGCCGAGGGCTCGGTGCAGGCGATGCCCGAGGTCCCCGAGGACGTGCGCGCCATCTTCCGCACCGCCTGGGAGCTGCCCATGCGCTCGCTCATCGACATGGCCGCCGAGCGCGGCGCCTTCATCGA
>JBKJOI010000758.1:0-3323 GCA_046595695.1 Haliangiales bacterium
GTTTCGGCATACGATCGCTTCGTGTCGATCGCCGCGGCCGCGTCCTCGCCGAGCAGCGGCGCCGACTCGACCAGGCGCGCGAAGAGCTCGCGCGCCGCCGCCAGAGCGTCGTGTTCCGGAGGCACCGCCGCGGCGCCGTCCGTTTTCCTGGGCGACAGCATGCTTCCGCATTATCACCCGGGACGAGCCCGGAAGCGGCGCTCACTCGTCGGTTGTACGTTTGCCCGCGCGCCGGTAGCCGACCAGCAGGAAGATCACCGCGACCGCCAGCAGGCCGCCCGCCCAGCCGCGCAGCGACCCGAGCCGCGCGACCGCCAGGAAGACCACGCCGCCGCACGCGAACGCTCCGATGAGCCCGAGCACCAACCCGTAGCGCTGCCGGGCCGGCTCGCGACACCCGCGCAACGTCTCGGCAATCTCGCGGTCCTCGTCGGTCACGATGCTCCGTCGTAGCATCCGGCAGACCCAGGCGCTAGCGCCCGCGGCGACTGCGGCCCCTGCGACGTGCGGCTCGGCTAGCGTCCGGGCGCAGCAGCTGCGGCGGGCGCGTGCTGCGCGAGGAAGGCCTCCACGTCCTGCCGTTCGCTCGCGTCCTGCGGGGCAGCGAAGTCGGCGAGCGCGGCGTGCGCCAGCTCGAGGCCGCGCGCGACGTCGGTGCGCGTCTCGACGAGCGCCTTGCCGATCGTGAAGCGCACGTTGCCGCGCCGGTTCACATCGACGTCCTTCTGCTCGGCGCGCGCCAGCGCCAGCTCGAGGAACGCGAGCCCTTCCTTCGTACGACCGGCGCCGAGCAGGGTCTCGCCCAGGTCGCCGTGGCTCGACATGATGGAGAGCGGGTCGCTGTCGGCGTACTTCAGCCGGATCTCGAGCGCGCGCCGGTAGTACGCCTCGGCCTTGCCGAAGTGACGCTGCCCCTTCTCGGCGTGGCCGCACACGCTCAGCGTGCGGCCCATGGCGCGGCTCCGCTCGCCGTAGACCTTGCGCCAGATGACCATCGCCTGCTCGGCGTAGGCGAGCGCCTCGGGGTAGCGCTCCATGGAGATCATGAGGTTGGCCAGGTTGTTGTAGCTAGCGCCCACATCGGAGTGCTCGGGGCCGCCGGCGGCGCGGCGGATCTCGAGCGCCTGCAAATAGTAGCGCTCGGCCTCGGCGAAGCGCTCGAACTGCTTGGCCGCCATGCCCAGGTTGTGCAGCAGCGTGGCCACCGCCGGGTGGCCGGGGCCGAGCTGGCGCTTGCGCAGCACCAGCGCGCGCTCGAGGTAGCCGAGGGCGCGGTCCGCCTCGTTCATGGCCATGTGGCAGGACGCCAGCAGACCGAGCGCGCGCGCGACCTTGTCGTGCTCGCGCCCGAACACCTTCTCGTAGAGCGCGAGCGCGTGCTCCGCCTTGGCGACGCACGCGCGGCCATCGGTACGCGAGGCATCGAGGTCGGCGGTCGCGAACAGCAGATCGGCCTCGCGCTCGTCGCTGGGCGGCAGGCGCTCGAGCGCCGCGCGCGCGTGGCCCAGCGCCTGCGCGCCCTGCTCGTAGCGAGCGCGCTTCTCCTCGGCCCGCTCGAGCGCCAGCCAGGCCTGGAAGCGCAGCTCGTCGTCGCGCGCGGCGTCGGCCGCCTGCACGGCGCGGTGCAGCGTCGCGGTCGCCGGGATCTGCTCGTCGGCGAGGATCTCGCTCTGGCCCTGCTCGAAGAGCGCCTCGGCGACGAGCGGCGCATAACCCATGG
The DNA here is from genome assembly GCA_046595695.1 of Haliangiales bacterium. GTDB lineage: Bacteria > Myxococcota_A > Polyangia > Haliangiales > SHYZ01 > JBKJOI01. Next base: position 1,721 of record JBKJOI010000758.1, read on the forward strand.
CCTCGGCCTGCTGGGTCGCGTCGCGCGCGAGCGCGAGCGCCGCCTTGCCGCGCGCGAGCAGGCGCGCCGACATCGCCTGCGCGACCCGGGCGCGCACCCGCGCGACCTCGGCGCGCGCCGCCAGCTCGAGCGGCAGGGTCGGCGCGTCGCGCGCGACCACCGCGGTGGTGCACGCCTCGGGCGGCCGCAGTGCGTAGGCCGCGGTGACCACGTTCTTGACCAGGTCCTCGTCGGGCGTGGCGAGCGCGGCCAGGAAGGCCTCGAGCTCGCCCAGGCGGCGATCGAGGCAGGCGTCGCGCTCCGCCATCGCCTCGGCCGGCTGGGTGCGGCGCACGCGCGTGGCCTCGCAGACCTCGGTGCGCGCGCTGCGCAGCCGGCGCACATGATCATCGAGCGCGCGATCGGCGCGCTGCCAGGCGTCGGCGGCGAACGGCGCCGGGACGGCCGTGAACGCCGCCGCGAGCGCGGCGCGCCGGGCCGGGTTCCACACGCCGTCCACGCTCACCGTGGCGCCCGCGCACGGCGAGGCCGCGGCGCCACGCAGCGGCGCGAGCACGACCAGCGCCGCGAGACCGGCGGCCACCGCGCCGGCCACGCCGCCCACGATCCAGCGGCGCGCGCGCGGCCGGCGCGCCGTCGCCAGCGCGTCGAGGAGCGCGGCCATCGACGGGAAGCGCGCCTCGGGCGCGATCGCGAGCCCGCGCTCGAGCACCGGGCGCACCCGCGGCGGCACGCGCCGCTCGGGCAAGGGCGCCGCGGGCCCGCTGCACCGCATGCGCGCCGCCAGCAGCGCCGGCGTCCGCTCGTCGGTGCCCATGAACGGGTGTACGCCGTAGAGCGCCTGGTAGAGCGCGACGCAGAAGCAGAACTGATCCGAGCGCACGTCGGCGGGCTTGCCGTCGAGCTGCTCGGGCGCCATGTACGCGGGCGTGCCCAGCACCGTGCCCGCCATGGTGAGCGTCTCGGAGCCCGAGAACGACAGCGGGGGCAGCTCGAGGCCGCCGCCCGACTCGTTGTCCAGCCGCACCAGGCCGAAGTCGCTGACGCGGACCCGCCCGTCCGTACCCATGAGCACGTTGGACGGCTTGAAGTCGCGGTGGACCATGCCGGCTGCGTGCGCGGCCGCGAGCCCGCGCCCGGCGCGCGCGAACACGTCGAGCACCGCGTCGGCGTCGTGCGCCTCGAGCAGCCACTCGCGCAGCGTCGCGCCCTCGACCAGCTCCATGGCGACGTACGCGGTCTCGCCCTCGACGCCGGTGTCGTGGACGATCACGACGTTGGGATGACTGAGCCGCGCCATCGCCTGCGCCTCGCGCACCAGCCGCGCCCGCATGCGCCCCGAGGAGGCGCTCGAGCCGGTGTCGAAGCGCACCAGCTTGAGCGCGACGCCACGATCGAGCAGCGGATCGTACGCTGACCAGACCACGCCCATGCCGCCGCGGCCGACCTCCTGCAGCAGTGCGTAGCGGCCCATGCGCGCGCTCGCGAGGCGCCCGCCCACGTCGACCAGGCGTTCCGCCGGATCGCCGTCGCCGAGCGCGGCGTCGCGCGAGTCGGAGAGCGTGTCGGCGAGCGCGAGGCCGCGGCCCGGCGGCCCCGCCCC
>JBKJOI010000776.1:0-5467 GCA_046595695.1 Haliangiales bacterium
GACAGAAAGGTGGGTGCCGCGCGTTCGCCTTCGCGCAAGCTGATCGCGTCGACGAGATCCCGATCGGTAGCCAGCGTCGGCTGGCCAGCATGGCCGCGCGCTGGCGGCATCACCAGCCGGACGTCGGCGAGCGCGCGCAGAGGACCCGTGCCATCGAGTGGCCCTCTCGGCAGGAAGTTGGGCCCCGCCTCGGCGACGACGATGAGCACCGGATCGTGCTCCAGGATGGCCTCCAGCAGCACGGCCGTGCGTCCCCAGGACCAGGGCGGCGCACCCCAGGCGTCGATCGTATCGGTGTCGATGGCGACCACGATCACCTGGTCCTGCGTCGTGCGCGCCCCGCGCAGGTCGTAGTGCTGGCGCAGCGCGGCGGCATCTAGCGCGTCGACCCCGCCCACGGCATCGACGACCGCGACGAGCAGCAACGTCAGGGTCAGCGTGGCCGCGAGCCGCAGCGCGGCTCGCCGGGGCGCCGGTCCTGGGCGGGTTCTCTTCGGATCGCTCAATCGACCTCGCGCTCTACGCTTTCTCGATCAGGGTGAGTATCTCGTCGACGGTAGGCATGCGCCCCTGCTCTGCTCGGGCTCGAGCGCGCCCGAGCTCTCCGAATGCGGCAGGGCACCACCCGCCGGGCCGCCTCCGCGATTCTATGCGAACCTCGCCCACTTTGCGCAGGCTAGCGCCGATCGCCTCCAGCCTACGGGGGTCGTCGCCCTGCCATCGGATCCGCACGGCCATCGCACGATCGTGGGGATCTCACAGGCACGGCATCACGCCTGGATTCGATTCGTACGCAACCGGCGCGGCGCGCCGCCGATGACTCGCTCGTGCGATGGCTCATCCCTGTGGCGCTGGCGTGGGCCGGTGGCGTGCTCGCCGAGAGCACCCGGCCGGCGCCGGCGTGGACGTTCGCGATCGCGCTCGTGCTCGCGGCCGTGGCGATCGTCGCGCTCGCGGCGGCGTCGTGGCGGGCGACCGCGTGGTCGGCGACCGCGGAGCGGCGGAATCTCGCCTTCTTGGCGCTGCTGGTGTGCGCGGCGACCGCGGCGGGTGGGCTCACCTCGGCGCGCACGCGCGCACGCGTCGACTCGGACCCCGCGTGGCCGGGAGCGTGGCCGCCCGCGCCGCGCGCGCCGCTCGTGCTCGAGGGCTTCGTCGCCGCGCCGGTCGAGGCCTCTGCGCCCGGCTGGCGCGTGCTCGTCGATGTCGATGCGGTCGTTGCCTCCGAAAACGGTGCCCGCCTCCCGGCGGCCGCGCGCCTGCTGGTCCGCTGGGACGCTGCGCCCGGCACGCGCCCGAAGCTGCTGCCCGGCGATCGCGTGCGCCTCGCCGGCACGGTGCGCCTGCCGCGCGGGTTCGCCAACGAGGGCGCGTTCGATCGCGCACGATTCCTCGGCGGGCGCGGCGTGGATGGGCTGTGCAGCGCGGCGGCACCCGGCCCGGTGCGCGTCGACGCACCGGTGGCAGCGTCGGCGCGGCGGCTGGCCGCCCAGGCGCGCGCGGCGCTGTCCGGGCGCATCGCCGGCGCGACCTCGGGCGACGGCGGCGCGCTGGTGCAGGCGCTCGTGCTCGGCGACCGCGCCGGCATCCGGCCTACCGTCGACGACGCGTTCCGGCGCGCCGGCGTGACCCACGTGCTCTCGGTCAGCGGCCTGCACCTGGCGGCGGTGGCGCTCCTGCTCTACACGGCCGCGCGGCGCGCGTGGTTGCGGCTAACGTCCTGGCCCGGCGCCGCGGGCGCCTGGCCCGCGCGCGTGCCCGCCGAGGCCTTCGCCGCCGCGATCGCCGCGCCCGCCGCGATCGCGTACACCTGGATCACCGGCGCCGAGATCGCGACCCTGCGTGCGCTGGTGGCGACGCTGGTCGTGCTGGGCGGCGCTGCGCTCGGCCGCCGGCCGCACGCGCTGACAGCCCTCGCGGTCGCGGCGCTGGTGCTGCTCGCCGACGCTCCGTGGACCCTGTTCGAGCCGTCGTTCCAGCTCTCGTTCGCGGCCGCCGCCGCGCTGGTGACGCTGGGCGTGCGCATGGCGCCACGGCCCGCGCCGGGACCACCCGCGCCACCGCCGTCGCGCGCGCGCCGGTTCGCGCTCGCCGTGGCCCGCCTGGGCACCGCCTCGCTCGCCGCGTCGCTGGCGACGGCGCCGCTCACCGCGCTGCACTTCGGCGTCGTGCAGCCCGCGGGTCTGGTCGCCAACCTGGTGGTCGTCCCGGTCGCCGAGCTGCTGGTGCTGCCGCTCGGCCTCGCCGGCGCGCTGCTCGCGGCGATCTGGCCGCCGCTGGGCGCGCCGCTGCTGGCCACGGCCGGCGCGCTCGCCGGGCTGCTCGCGCACGTCGTGGCGGCGATCGCGAAGGTCGCGCCGGTCGTCGAGGCGCCGGCGCCGAGCCCGCTCGAGCTGGCCGCGCTGGCCGCCGCGCTGATCGCGCTCGCGACGCTGCGCCCGGTCCGGCGCGCGCTGCTGGTGGCCGCCGCCGCGGCCTCGCTCGCGGCCGGCTCGTGCGCGCACGCGACCTGGATCGCGCCCGCGCAGCGCACCGACCTCACCGTCACCTTCCTCGACGTCGGCCAGGGCGACGCCGCGGTGATCGAGCTGCCCGGCGGCGACACCTGGCTGGTCGACGCGGGTGGCCGGCTGTTCGGCGCGCCCGGCGCCGAGGCGAGCGCCGACGAGCGGCTCGCCGCGCTGCTGGGCGATCCGGGCGAGCAGGCGGTGTGGCGCCACCTGCACGCGCGCCGGGTGCGCCGCCTAGCGCTGGTGATCGTGTCGCACCCGCACCCGGACCACTTCGGCGGCCTGGCCGCGGTCGCCGCGCACGTGCCCATCGACGAGCTCTGGGTGAGCGGCGACGAGACCGGCGATCCGGCGTGGACGGCGCTGCTCGCACAGCTGGCGGCGCGCGGCACGCGCATCGTCCGGCCGCCGCTCGGCGGCGCGCGCGAGCGGTACGGCGTCCGACTGGTGGTGCTCGCGCCGCGCGGCGGAGCCACCGAGCACGCGGCGCCCGCCGGCCTGGGCGTGAACGACGACTCCCTGGTCGTTCGCCTCGAGTTCGCCGGACGCTCGGTGCTGTTCACCGGTGACCTCGAGGCGCCCGGCGAGGCCGCGCTCGTCGAGGCGCTGCCGCCCGGCGCGCTGCACGTCGACGTCGTGAAGGCGCCGCACCACGGCAGCCGCACCTCGTCGTCACCCGCGCTGGTCGGCGCGACCGCGCCCGCGCTGGTCGTGGTGAGCTGCGGCGTGGCCAACCGCTTCGGCTTCCCCGCCGCCACCGTGGTCGAACGCTGGCAGGCGGCGGGCGCGCGCGTCCTGCGCACCGATCAAGCGGGCGCCGTGAAGCTCCGCATCACGCCCGCGGGTGAGCTGCAAGTGTCGACAATGCTTCACTGATCGAGATTCTTCGCGGCGCCCCGCAACCGCCGCCCCGGCGCGTCGATACCCTGGCCATGAACCGGCGCGCGCTGACCCTCGTCGTCCTCCTGCTCGTGCTCGCCGCCGCCGCTTGCGGGCACGCGCCGCCGCGCACCACGAGCCCGCAGGCCACCGACCACGTCGACCGCGGCATCGACGCGCTCGCGCACGGCGACCTCGACCGCGCCGAGGCCGAGCTGCACCTGGCGCTCGAGTACGAGCCGCGCCTGCCGCACGCGCTGAACGGCCTGGGCCTGGTCGCGATGGCGCGCGGCGATCGCGCCGAGGCCCTCCGCTGGTTCAGCGCAGCGGTGCGCGCGCACGACGACTTCGCCGAGGCGCACACCAACCTGGGCGCGCTCGCGCTCGACGCCGGCGACGCGGCGGGCGCGCTGCCGCACCTGGCCGCCGCGCTCGCCATCGACCCCGGCTACGCGCCCGCGCGTCACAACCTGGCGCGCGCGCTCGCCACGCTCGGCCGTCTGGAGGAAGCCCGCGAGGAGTACATGAAGCTGACCTCGACGGTGTCGGGCGACGCCGAGGCCTGGGCCGAGCTGGCCGCGATCGAGCTGTCGCTCGGCCAACGCGCCGCCGCCGCGCGCGCCGCCGAGGAGGCGCTGGTGCGCGACGCCGACTCGCGCATCGCGCGGCGCGTGCGCGGCGACCTGGCGCGCGACGCTGGCGATCTGGACGCGGCGGTCCGCGACTACGACCACGCGCTCGCGGTCGCGCCCTCCGACGTCGACGCGCTCATCGGCCGCGGCCTCACCCACCTGCTCGCCGGACGCGCCGAGCTGGGCCATCGCGATCTCGAGCGCGCCGTCGGCATCGCGCCACGCTCGTCGCGCGCCCGCTTCGCGCTCGGGGTCGCGTTCGCCGCGGCCGGCGACGACGCGCACGCGGCCGCCCTGCTCGAGCACGCCGCCACGCTCGCCGCCGAGGACGGTCGGCCCTACCCCGAGGCGCACTACCTGCGCGCCGGCGCGCTCGGCCGCCAGGGCCGCAAGCAGCCCGCGCTGGCCGCGTACCGCCAGTTCTTGCACGAGGCCGAGGGCGATGCCACCCTCGCCGAGGCCGTGGCCGACGCGCACATCCAGATCACCGCCCTCGGGGGCCGCTAGCGTGTACCGCCTGGTCGTCACCACCGATGGATCGTCCGATCAACACGCCTTCGATCTCGAGCGCGACGTGGCGCTGCTCGGCCGCCGCGCGGGCGCCGACGTGCCGCTGCCGCACGCCGACGTCGGCGGCGTGCACGTACGGCTCGAGCGGCAAGGCACGCAGGTCGTGCTCATCGACGGGGCGATCGCGAGCGGCACCTCGGTGAATGGCGTGCAGGTCGATCCCGGCGCGCGCCGCACGCTCGCCGACGGCGACGAGATCGTCGTCGCGGGTCGCTTCCGGCTCCGCTTCGTCGCGACCTCGCCGGCGGCCGCGGCCACCGGCGGCGACGCCACCGCGGCGCTGGCGCGCGCCATGGTCCGCGACGTGCTCGCGTCCCTGTCGGAGGCCGCGCCCGAGGCCACGCCGTGGCTCGAGGTCACCGAGGGCGGCTCGTCGGGCGTGCGCCAGCCGCTGCCCGCACCCGGACGCAGCCTGGTGCTCGGGCGTGGCGAGGGCTGCGACGTGGTGCTGCGTGATCCGGATCTATCGCGCGAGCACATGCGGCTCTCGCGCAGCTGGTCGGGCACGACGGTCGCCGATCTGGGCTCGAAGAACGGCACCCTCGCGGGAGGCGAGCGCGTCGACGTCGGCGTGGAACGTCCGCTGCGCGACCGCGAACGCATCGAGATCGGCGGCTCGGTGATCATGTTCCGCGATCCGACCGAGGCCTACCTGCGCGAGCTCGCGGCCGCCGCGCCTGCCCCGGAAGCCGCGGAGGACATCCCACCGACGCGCGTGCACGTACCCGCGCCGGCCGTGCCGCCCGTGCCGCCCGAACCGCCCGAACCGGAACCGGAACCGGAACCCGCGTCGCCCGCGCCCGCGCCGCCCGGACCCGCGCCGCCCGCGTCGCCCGCGCCCGCGCCGCCCGCGCCCGCTGCACCGGCGCCGCCCGC